>JAVHYG010000038.1:0-838 GCA_031119195.1 Rickettsiella sp.
CGTTCTGCAATACGTTTTGCATCAAATTTACGTTTTGCATCGACGGACATAGGTTGTCCATATTTTTTGAGTAACCGTCGTGTTGTGGCGCTGATGTTTTCTAGTTTAGAATCGAGTAGTTGGTCACGTAATTTTTCATCAAAGATTAAAAACTCACGTAAAGCCACGCGTTTTCCATCGGTAGATGGAACTAATTGTTGCCAAATAACAACACGAATAGTTTCGATGATATCGATCATTCGACCATGTGCTTCATCCGCAGGAAAAGAGTTGACTAATCTTCGTAATGTTTCGGCAACTCCGTTACTATGTAGTGTTGTATAAACGGGATGCCCAGTTAACGCAGCTTCTATGGAGGCGCCTATGGTTTCAGGATCACGTGCTTCACCAACTAAAATGAGTCGCGGCTTTCGGCGCAGTGCATTGCGTACGCCGGCTGCAAAAGAGGGTAAATGTCTAGGAATTTCTGATTGACTTACTATGGCACTGGGCATATCGATAGCGTCGTAAACAAATTCAATAGGGGCTTCATAGGTGAGAATTTTGCGATGACTGTCCTCTTTCTCAGCCAAATCACGAATAATGGCTGCCAATAAAGTACTTTTTCCAGAACCTGTTGATCCTGTTACATATACGATGCCTTGTGGCGGCGCTAAAGCAGTTACAAGTTCAGCTTCAAGATTGAGTTCAGTTAGCTTGGGTGGCGTACTTGGGATCGTTCGAAAAGTAATTTGGATTGCATCATGACCTTCGACTAAACAGCCCGTTGCATTAACTCGAAAACGATAACGTTCATTTCGATTTGGGCGAAACTCATAATGGGTATCGATATCAACAC
>JAVHYG010000038.1:848-12906 GCA_031119195.1 Rickettsiella sp.
ATAGATTAGATTAAGTATTTCTGAAATTTCAGTATTGGAAAGTTTACGACGTGTAACGTTAAGTAAACGGCCATAAACTTCAGCAAAAACAGATTCGCTGGTTTGTAGGGTAATGTCAGAAGCCGATAATTTTTTTTGGCAATAAATCAATAGATGTTGCAAATCAGCAGGCGTAAAACGTACCGGCTCATTGGGTAGTAGGTGCGTCATCATGGGTAACGATAGGATTCCATCGTTTAGCATTGGGTTGTAATTTGGGTAACGAGGTGATGCGATAGATCTGATCATTGATATGTAAATCTGAGCTATTGCCGGTGACGCCAAGATCTGTATGGGCTACAAAGGGTTTGCTGACCATGCCTTTCAATAATAAGGAACGGTATAGCAACATTCCTTTATAGTCTCGAGTTAAACGTGCTAAGTTGTCACTAAAAATATTATTAGCTTGATTAATGCCATCTTGCCATCCCATCGTTGCATATCTTCGCCAAATAATACGCTCGTCCGGTGTTTTGGGTAAGAAAGCAGGCAGTGGCATTTCTGGTGCTTTGTAATCCATCCAAAGATAATTACGCCATTGCGGAGGGGCTGTTGTAAAATGCGCTTGGCTAACAATTTGATAAACTCGATCATCTATCCGTAACGTTTGTGGATCGGCTAAGTTTAAGGAATTATTTCCTTGAACTAGTACCGGTGGTATTACATTATGATCGAGTAGCATTAAATTAAAATTGAATATACGATCTAAGTAGCTTGCGTTTTTTGTCAATACTTTATTAATGTCCTTCGATCGCCAGGCTAACCCTGCTTGCGCACCAATACTCATAGCAATGTCTTGTAAGGCTTGAGAATGCACTTTATTAATTTCTTTTTTTGCAGGTATTACTTGTGCGTGTAATTCTTGTAATTGTGTTAAATCATTTAGGTTGCCTACCGTTTTGTAGTTAGGTGCAGGAGTACTGCAAGCGCTTAGTAAAACTAAAAATAAAAAACTAAAAAAATAATTACCCTTTTTTAAGTTAACTTTTAGCATAGCGTAATTCAATCGTGTGAATACCAGGATATACATTGATGTCCGCTTTTGTGCCGGCTTGTAGATTAGCATTACGTATAATATAAGCTAGCGGTGTATTTTGAGACATGATAGTAACTAATACAGGTATAGCAGGGCGATGACCTATGACTTCAAAGTTGTATTTTGCAAGTTTTGCAATGTGCTCTAGTAAGGGCTCGATAGGTCCTGACCAATCGACAGACGCAATTATCTTTACTAAGCCTGATGATGTAGGATAGGGTAGTGGTTTAACGGGCGGGTTGGATGCTTTTTCAATAGTTTTAAGTTCATTTAGAGATAGACTAACAGAACGTGCTGCTTCAGCAAGTTTAACCGTGGCATCGTCAGAGTTAGGATTATTAATGGAAGGAGTAATAGAACTAGGCGAATCCTGCGAAGTGGTGGTACAACCCGTTAATAAGCCTAAGATAATCGCCGCTATTATTTTTTTCATATTATCTTATTTTAGATAAAATTTTTCACACCTAAAGCGCATTGAAGCAAGAAGGATATATAAAGTCAAGTCGATGTTTTGATTAGTAGATACTTCACTTGGCCTGCTATTTTACAACGGCTTATTTCCCAATTTTCGGGCAAAGAAAATTTTTCAAATGAGGATTCTACTTCAATATAAATAGTACTTTTTGGAAAAAGTAAGTTTTTTTTGACTAGCCAATCACAGCTGGATTGAATAAGATTTTTATGGAAAGGAGGATCAAGAAATACGACATTAAATACAGGATCGTGTTTTTGAAATAAACGCAAGGTGTCAAATGGAAAGCTTAGAGGGTACACCTGTGCTTTATCTTTGACAGATAATTTTTTTATCTGTTCTTTTAAGTATTGAACAAGTGGAAGCGACTGTTCAATAAAGGTGACGGATTTAGCACCACGGGAAAGTGCTTCAAAACCTAATGCACCACTACCGGCAAATAAATCCAAACAGATAGCGTTGAGTAAAATTGGATCCAGCCAATTAAATAAGGTTTCTCGAATACGATTCGGAGTTGGCCGTAAACCAGGCATAGCAGGAAAATTTAATTTTCGACCCCGCCATTGGCCGCCGATGATGCGTACTTGACCTTTATCATGAGATAATTTGCTTGATTTCATGTAGATACCTGACCCATGGTCATTAAACTATATTACAATTTATTACTATCGGATGGAATTTAAATGTTTGATTTTTTAAAAAGAAAAGATGTTAAAGCCGTTTCTGAAGCGGATACGGAAACCAGCAAACCTGCTTTTTTTGGTCGTCTGAAAGCAAATTTGCAAAAGACTCGCCATCAATTAATTGAAAGTCTTGCCAATCTTGTCCTGGGTAAAAAAACGGTAGATACAGATTTAATCGATGAAATCGAGCATTTACTACTAACTTCTGATGTGGGCGTTACGGTAACGGAAGAAATTATCGTTGAACTAACGCAAAAGTTGGAGCGCAATCAATTAGCGGATGGTAAAGCTGTATGGAAAATATTACAACAACATCTCATTGCTTTGTTACAAGCGTGTGAGAAACCTTTAGTAATATCTTCCGCTAAACCTTACGTTATTTTAGTGGTTGGTGTTAATGGAGTAGGTAAAACGACCACGATTGGAAAATTAGCGCATTATCTACAAAAACAAGGAAAACAAGTGATGTTAGCAGCGGGGGATACATTTCGGGCTGCCGCAACAGAACAGTTGGCGATATGGGCTGAGCGTAATCATCTGCCTCTTGTCGCACAGCATCAAGGTGCCGATAGTGCTTCTGTGATTTACGATGCTTTACAAGCGGCGAAAGCGAGAAATATCGATGTGTTAATTGCCGATACCGCGGGTCGTTTACATACGAAAGATAATTTAATGCAAGAGTTACATAAAGTAAAAAAGGTACTTGCTAAGTTGGATCCCACTGCCCCGCATGAAACCTTATTAATTCTTGACGCGAGTATTGGCCAAAATTCTTTAGTTCAAGCAGAAATTTTCCATAAAGCGATTGAATTAACGGGAATAGTGTTGACTAAGTTAGATGGCACAGCGAAAGGGGGTATGGTTTTTTCCATTGCTAAAAAACTTGCTTTACCACTACGCTTTATTGGTCTTGGTGAAGGTATCGATGATTTACAGAAATTTTCAGCAAAAGAATTTATAGATGCTTTATTTAATAAACCGCCCGCACTTGAAGAGTAGGAAAGTTTGCTAGCATTGCTCGAGTTACCATAGATGCTCTTCCGGCCAAAAAAAGCTATTATAAAGATCACCCCTACAGGGGTGATTAACCCCATTAATATAGAATTTGTCCTAAAAACTTTGCTAAATGAAAAAAAATTTATTATATTCTGCAAAAGTTGACTGCGTTTGGACTTACGCGAAAAATTGAATTTTGGCTAGCGCGGCGCCGACTTTCGAGGAACGGAGTTTATATCAGGTGTAAGATGAGTACCGCAGATAAGTTGACAACAAACTGATACACCAAAAGACGGCTTTTCGCGTAAGTCCAGTTCGTTTCAGATAACATTTTAAGCCAGGCAATCTTTATCCGATCTTTTATTAAGAAGAGAGAAAAATGCAAGAGAACGACAAAGTATTTAGAAAATATATGTGTCTGTTATGTGGATATGTTTATGAGGAAGAAAAGGGCTGGCCGGAGGATGGCATCCCTGCGGGAACACCTTGGGAAAAAGTTCCAATCACGTGGCGTTGTCCGGAATGTGGCGCTATGAAAGAAGACTTTGAAATGGTTGAGATCTAAATGGGTTGGTTTAAATAGCTTGCATAAGCCACCCATTCAAAGGCGTGAAGAAAGTATGTCCTAAAAAGTAGGTCTAACTTCAGCCAGTATTACAATCAACATTAGCATTACCGTAGGGAATTCATTAAAAAGACGATAAAATAAAACAGAATGGTGATTGCGATCGTGTTTGAAGTCTTTACATAAGAATCCACAATAAAGGTGGAAAATGCAAAGTAATAAAACAAAAAAGAGTTTTGCTTGCATCCATTGGGCATGTAAATAGTATGCCGTAGCGTAATGAATTAATAAAACGCCTAAGAGTATGGTGAGTAAGGCCGCAGGTGCCATAATAAAGTAATACAAGCGACATTCCATGATTTTAAACCGTTCGATACTTACCACATCGCTGGCTTGTGCATGATAAACAAATAGGCGTGGTAGATAGAAAAGTCCAGCAAACCAAGCTACCATAGCAATAATATGGAAGGCTTTAATCCAGGCCATCTTAAGCTCCCCTAAAATTTTAATGAAAGTTAACAATACTATAAAAAATTATTATGAATTATGACTTAAATATTCCATTGATTAAAGATTATTTATTACAGCTACAAACTGATATTTGTTTGTCCTTAGAAAAAGAAGAGGGTACAGAGAAATTCTTAGAAGATAATTGGGAGCATAGCGAAGGAGGGGGAGGTAAGACCCGTGTTTTGTCAGAAGGTCTGGTGATAGAACGGGGTGCGGTTAATTTTTCTCATATTTTTGGTTCTCATTTACCACAAAGTGCGACGCAGCGACATCTTCAGGGCATTAACGTATCATCTTCCCCTTTTCAAGCGTTGGGTATTTCTTTGGTGATCCATCCCCGAAATCCGTATGTGCCAGCAGTACATATGAATTTACGCTTTATAAGTTTGACGCAAAGCCATAGCGATATACCCGTTTGGTGGTTTGGTGGTGGATTTGATTTAACACCGTACTATCCGTTTTTAGAAGATTGTCAACATTGGCATGCTGTTGCTAAAGCAGCGTGTGCACCATTTGGTGAAACACTGTATGTGCAGTACAAAAAAAAATGTGATGAATATTTTTATTTAAAGCATCGCAAAGAATCGCGTGGTATTGGTGGACTTTTTTTTGATGATTTAAATCAATGGGATTTTCAAACCTGTTTCAATTTTATTCAAAATATTGGCAATCATTTTTTAAAAGCTTATCTTCCAATCTTGCAGCGAAACAAAAATAAAGTTTATGGAAAAAGAGAGCGTGATTTTCAGAGTTATCGTCGTAGTCGCTATGTAGAATTTAATCTCATTTATGATCGCGGCACTTTATTTGGTTTGCAAAGTGGCGGACGTACCGAATCTATTTTGATATCGATGCCGCCACAAGCCAATTGGAAATATAATTGGCAAGCGGAAGCAGGAAGTCCAGAAGCAACGTTGACTGAGAAGTTTTTACAACCCCAAGAATGGATATAATTACTATTAACTTTAAAGTGTGTTAATCATTGTTAGGATGGGAGAAAACAACTCTTTTTAGCTGGCATCGTGCAATGATGAACACTCCCTAAGCTAAAGGATCTAATTTTTTCTTTTTAGCGGAAGCATGTCGTGCGCGCATTTCCACATCGATATATTTATCGGTAATCGCACTGGAACTATGTCCCGCGTCATCCCTAACGTGCTCACGCGGTCGATGTTTTACATCTTCCGAAATACCGGTATGTCGTAACCAATGTACGGTGGCTGTTTTCAATTCTATTGCTTCTTCTTGTAAACCATCATTGACCATGCGTTCGAAAGCCGCATCAAAACAGTTTTGGACAATACTGCGAATTTGTCGGGTGCTGCTAATAGGTCCTCTACCCATTGATTTACAAATCAATGGGGTATTTTCACCACGACTCGGCAGAACGCTTAAACCTAAACTTTGACGATATCTTTTTAAAGCTTTTAGCATTTCATCGCTAACGCTGATTAGGCGTTCTTTGTTACCTTTGCCTACGGTCATAAACCACCAATTACCATCCGCGTCCTTTTGGAAATGTCCCATTTGCGGTTGCCAGCGCGATGAAGCGGCTAATTCAGAAATACGCAAATACATGCCGTAAAGGGCTCTCATGATAAATAAGCTTCTTTCGTGTTGTTCTGGTGCTCGTTGGGCAAGTATTTCTACTGTTTCAATCACATAAGACCATTGTAATTCACTCAGACGACGAATGATCATCTTTGTATTTTGTTGTCGAATGAATTTACTTTTTTGTCGAATTTGGGCCACAGGATTAAAATTCACATAATCTTCCTGGATCAAATAATTAAAAAAGCTGCCACAAATCGCAAAAATAGCTTGTAGCGCTTTTTGCGATAAGCTATATTTTTTTATTTCAGGTTTAGTCCCCTCACGCTTAGCTAGTTTGCTTACTGAAGCGACAAAAGGTCGCCATTCATCATGTGGTTTTCTTACCCCTTGGTAATCAATAAAACGCGCAACTGTTTTTGTACCGATCCACGAATTAGGCGGTTTTTGGCAGAATGAAACGAATGCTTCAAAATCCTCCCGTCGGATTTCTTTAATCGATTTTTTAACAACGAACCAACTCCATTGCAATAGACGCTCAATTTCACGGCGATAGGCATTAAATGTGGCATCACTACCACGATAACTATAGAGAAATTGTAATGCATGATGATAGTCGTGTGTAGCAAAGGAAAGTGCTTTTGCCTGTGTACTGAGCATTTTTTGCGCCTGTTTAGGATCTAAAAATGCTAAGCTATCAAAGAGAGGAATAGGGGATATTAAAGTCATATCATTACAGTCTATTAAGAAAAGACCTCGTTAGTGTAGCAAGTTTTTTAAGAAAAAAATTGCTACACTTTCTTTAAGCGTTTTTTAAGGTTTTTCAATAAATATTAGTTATAATGCACTGTTTCATAGATCTCAATAGCCTTTATTAAGCTCTATAGCACACTTGGCTTGTGGCGTTTACGCTAACGCATCAGGAGCAGCGTAGATATGGCGTTAGAAAAATTATATAAACAAAAAAGCTTACGAGTAAAGTTTTTTGCTTTCTTAAGTTTTATGCGTTTATTGGTTTTAATTGCGAAACGCATCATTAGTAATCTCAAAAATTTCATCCATCTACCCGGTTATGCATTTGGTATTCTCAATTACGTATTGCATTTCTTGAGAGCTTTTTTAAGGTTAGTCAATTATTTATTTAATACAAAAAATAAGAATTTAGGTGAAACGAGAAAATTTATATTTTCTTTTTTCAAAGTGATTATCGCTATTGTTGGTTTATTAATGTTGCCAACCCTAACGACAAGTATAGTAATGTCACTGTTTGCATACAATGCAGTCAAACTAATAGATAGTACACTTGTTTTGTTTGTTAGTTTTTTTAAGCATTCTAAAATTGATAAAGCATCGCTAGAAGATAGATGGAGGCGAGAGCAGTATTGGGACAATATATTAAAACACATGAGTATATCTGCACTGGTTGTTCCCGTAACATTAGCCACTGCTTTTGTTTTTCCAGGAATGGGGCTTATGGTTTGGATCAGTGCATATATTATTATCCCTTTTGCCATCATTGTTGCTAGCTTAATCACAGTCGCTGCAATTACCTATTTGTGCGGCCTTATTTATCAACGTTTTCAAGTTAACAATACAACTTTACAGGCAGAATATGATGCTAATATTAAAAAAATTTCATTGCTTATTGGTGTTTGTTTATTGTCTTTTGCTTGTGTTGCAATTGCTGTTTGTTTGCCGGTCATCGCAATAGGTATTGTTTCTGCTTTAGGTATGGTTGCGACTTCTATCTATATTTTAATGCTTTGTTATCAACACAGACAGATAAGTGACGAACACTTAAGAGCTATGCACACAACTAAAATAAAAAAGTTGGTATTTTTTTTATTATTAGCGGTTGTCTTACTACCGCTCACTTTTTGTTTTTTACCAACGCTATTAGCAGGCCCGGCTTTCTTATTTACAACCTTAAATTCAATCGATGCAATAAAATCAACTTATGATTATTTTGATACTACAAAAATAGGAGAGCTAAAGCCGGCAAGTCTAACAGCAAAAAATTCCTTGGAAGCCACTTCTAATAATGACTATTATTATCGGAAAAACCGGATACTTTATCTGAATCCAAATAATGTTCAAGCGAATGAACTTTTCCTCAGCAAAGAAGCTTTGATAAAACTTCTTGAATTTCGTTATAAACAAGCTGCGTTTGGAGAAAAAGATAAACTAGAAATAAAAAAAAGCGGTATCATTAATGATATTGCCAGTGTTATGTCTAATAAGGGTAGTGATGATGAGTTAATAAACACATTAATACAAAGTATAATAGGGATAAATGAAGACGCTCAAAAACTTAATAGCACTAAAGCATTAAAAGCTAGCAGTGTTATTGAAAAAATAGCGGATTTAGAGGAAGACTTAGCAGAACTGCTCGATCACATGGCTTATCCAATTGAACGAGAAAATAAAAATAACTTCTTAATGGAGTTATGGTTTGCTTTTAAAATGAAAAATTTTAATAACATAGAAGCAGACGTTTTTCCGCAGTCCTTCTTTAAACATACATCAGATAGTGTAGATTTTCGTTCTGCTTGTAGAGCCGCCAATGAAATTAAGCAAGAAAAGATGTTGCAAACTTCATTTTCTATGTAGCTTTTTTTATCATTTGAATAAAATAGGTATGTAACGTGGTATCAGTACTTAATTCTGGATGAAAAGTACAAGCAATACAGTTATCTTGTTGGATTGCCACGGCATGATCACTATAGGTAGCTACAATTTTAATATTTTTTCCGTCGATTGTTTTAATTTTGGGAGCACGGATAAACACCATTTCTATGTCACGTTGGGTTAGTAAGCATTTTCCTAATTGTACTTGACTGTCTAGTTGTCTTCCATAGGCATTTCTTTGTAGAGTGATGTCGATACGGTTTAGACTGGGTTGAGACGGGGATAATACGCGTTTTGCCAATAAAATAGCCCCAGCGCAAGTTCCAAAAATTGGTTTTTTATAGCTTAATAAGTCAGCCCATAAGGTATTTTCTTGCAATAGCTTTATGAAAACAGAACTTTCTCCACCAGGGATAATCAATCCGTCTGTACAAGCCAATTCTTTCGTGTTTCTTACCAAGAGTGGTGTAACGTTAAGTTGGCTTAAACGAGAAGCATGTGCTTGATAGGCACCCTGTAGGGCTAAAATGCCAATATTCATTATTAAGCGATACAAGCCTCAACGTTATGTTGTAGGCCTGACATGGCTGCTTGCAAATCCATAGAAGCATCTAATAAAACGTTAGGATTATTAAAATGGGTTGTAGCAATAACGATTGCGCGCGCACGTTTTTCAGGATCAGCCGATTTAAAAATGCCAGAACCAACAAAGACACTTTCAGCTCCTAATTGACGTAACAAAGCTGCATCGGCGGGCGTTGCTACGCCTCCGGCTGAAAAATGTGGTACCGGTAGTTTGCCATGTTCAGCGACCCAATGAACTAGTTCTAAGGGTGCATTTAAGTTTTTTGCTTTAGAAAGCAGCTCTTCTTTTTTTAATACACTAAGTTCTTTCATTTCTCGACTAATCGCACGCATGTGTCTTACCGCCTCGAGAATATTACCCGAACCTGCTTCGCCCTTGGTACGTATCATAGCAGCGCCTTCGGCAATGCGTCGTAAGGCTTCGCCGAGGTTTCGGCACCCACAAACAAAAGGAACATCGAACGTTTGTTTATCAATGTGGCATTCATCATCAGCGATGCTTAATACCTCACTTTCATCAATAAAATCAACTTTAAGCGTTTGTAAGATCTGTGCTTCAACAAAGTGACCAATGCGCACTTTGGCCATGACTGGTATAGAAACCGCATTCATAATGTCAGTGATTATTTGTGGCGAGGCCATACGAGCAATACCACCCATTTTTCGAATGTCTGCAGGAACTCGTTCTAATGCCATTACCGCACAAGCACCTGCAGCTTCAGCGATTTTCGCTTGTTCTACTGTGGTAACATCCATAATGACACCACCTTTTAGCATTTCTGCAAAGCCTATTTTGGTGCGATATTTATCATTATTAAGAAAATTCATTCGAGTTTTCCATAGTGTTTATTAATACCACATATTGTACAACAGTTATTGAGGAAGTCTAAGGTTAATCTGTGATCCATGAAAATAGTTTTTGAGGGCAAAATTAATCAAAAAGACGACGAGAATTTGCTTGTAGAAGTATAGCTAATAATGGCCCCCACTAAGGTGATAGTCCAACAGATATAAATCCATACCAAAAACAGCGGAGATGCTGCTAGGGGGCCGAAGATTATTTTATAGGTTGGAAAATAGTGAATGTAAAGACTGAATAGGTATTTAGCGCCTTCAAATAAAAAACTAGCAATGAGTGCCCCTATAAATCCATAACGGAAAGGAACAGCGCAATGAGGTACCAATGTATATAAAAAGGTAAATGCAAAAATACTAAGAAAAAAAGGCAAAACGACTAAAAAGGGTTTAGAAATTACTCCAGCCTTTATTAATGGAAGAATGAGTTGAGAAGATAAAAAAAGTGTGAATCCAATAAGAATAGGAATAAAAAGTAGTGCTGTCCAATAAAGAAGGGCAGTGAGTGTCCAATGACGTCGCTTTTCTGTTTTCCAAATACTATTTAATGTTTGTTCTAAAGTGAACATCATCATCGTAGCCGTTATAATCAGAAATAGTAAGCTAATGATGGATAATTGATTGGCTTGCGCCACAAAATTATTTAAGTAAAGTTGTATGCTTCTACCCGAACTTACTAAAAAATTTGAAAAAATGAAATCTTGAATTTGTTCGCTAAATTTTTTAAAACGATGATACTGAGCTAAAATACTGAATCCCAACGTCATTAATGGCATTAATGATAGTAAGGTTGTGAAACTTAGAGCGGCAGCACGATAGGCACAACCGGTATCATTAAAGCGTTTGAAACTATGAGTTATTAATTGTGAAACGACTACGAATTGCTTTTTCATAGAGGATTCTGTAAAAATTAATGTGCTATGCGGCTTTAAGAAAGCAGTTTTTATAAAAATATGTTTTCTTATAGTGATGCCATTTAAAATCCATTTTACAAACTATTTATTATACACTTCTTTTTCTATCAGAATTACTTTTAAATTTAGAATAGAAAGGTTTTCTATTTTTTTTGAAAGGCGTGTTAAAAGTCCCTTTTTCTGAAGTCGTTTTTTTCTTAGGATGTGAGCTGAATTTTTTTCTACCATCATTAGCATGGGAACTGTGATTATAGTGTCTTGGTCTATTATCATCAATACTACTAAGTATGCCGTTAGATGCCTGGTAATCAAAATCAGGAAGGATGCATTTCTCTAAATTTTGATTGAGACGTCGTTCTATAGCACGTACAGCATGTCTGTCACTTTGGGTAATAAGAGTTAAAGCAGCCCCTAATTTTGTGGCTCGACCCGTACGACCAATACGATGCGTATAAGCTTCTGTTGTTGCAGGCATATCAAAATTAATAACATGAGAAACATTAGCAACATCAATGCCGCGGGCAGCAATGTCGGTGGCTACCAATATTTTTAATGTTCCTAGTCGAAACTGATTCAGTACCGTCTGACGTCTGCTTTGCGAAAGATTGCCTTGAAAAGAGCTTGCACTATAACCCAGCCTTTCAAGATGTTCGGCAAGTTTTTTTGCGCGGTGTTTAGTACGGGTAAATATTAGGACAGATTCAGTTAAATTTATCTGTAAAATTCTTATTAATAATTCTGTTTTAAGCGTTTCAGTAATAGGATAAAGTTTTTGTTCGACTGTATTTGCTGGTTTGAGCTCACCAATTTGTATGGGAACAGGATTAATTAAAATTTCTTCGGCCATGCCGCGAATAGCTTTTGGCATGGTTGCTGAGAAGAGTAAGCTTTGTCGTTTTTTAGGTAAGTAACCTAGGATTTTACGTATTGTTGGAAAAAAACCAAAATCAAACATTTGATCTGCTTCGTCCAAAACAAGCATTTCTAGATGACTTAAATCAATGTTTCTTCGATTAATATGGTCTAGTAAACGACCAGGGCATGCAATCGCAATATCAACACCACGACGCAGATTTTGGAATTGCTTTATAAGATTGACGCCGCCATAGAGAGTGATGCTGCGTAATCCTGTTTCTTTGCTTAGCTGCCGAATGGTCTCTTGTATTTGTTCAGCAAGCTCGCGCGTTGGTACAATGATAAGAGCACGTACACGCCCTTTAGGAC
>JAVHYG010000039.1:0-1727 GCA_031119195.1 Rickettsiella sp.
TATTTGATCCGCTAATAAACGACATTTTTGCGGGGATAACCTAGCAAACTTTAAATATGCTGCAACTTCCACTTTTTATTACCTCATTAACTATTTTTTTTCTTCCGGACCTTTAGCTTTTTTATCCGCCGCCCTATGGCTACGAAATGTCCGAGTTACAGAAAATTCTCCAAGTTTATGACCTACCATATTTTCTGTAATATAAATAGGAATAAAATCCTTTCCATTATGTACAGCTATCGTTAAACCAATCATTTCAGGTAAAACCATAGAACGGCGCGACCATGTTCTCAAAGGGCGCTTAGACACTGTAGCTTGCATAGCTTGCACTTTATTCATTAAATGTAAATCAACAAATGGACCTTTTTTTACTGAACGTGGCACTTAACACCTCACGAATTTTAATTACTTCTTTTTACGCCGTTGCAATATTATTTTATTATTAATTTTATTACGACGCGTCTTGTAACCTTTTGTTGGCGTACCCCACGGACTTACGGGGTGACGCCCACCTGAAGTCTTACCCTCACCACCACCGTGTGGATGATCAACCGGATTCATAGCAACACCTCGAACTGTTGGGCGAATACCCCGCCAGCGTGAAGCTCCTGCCTTTCCTAATGAACGCAGGTTGTGATCATTATTACTTACAACGCCAATAGTCGCTTTACACTCAACTAGTATTTTTCTTAATTCTCCAGAACGGAGGCGTATAGTAGCATAATCTCCCTCGCGTGCAATTAATTGAACGTAAGTACCTGCACTTCTTGCTAATTGCGCACCTTTTCCGGGCTTCAGTTCAACCGCATGCAAAAGGGTACCTACAGGAATATTACGTAAAGGAAGTGAATTACCAGTCTTTATTAAAGCAGTAGAACCTGCTAAAATTTCCATACCTACCTTAAAATCATTCGGAGCTAAGATATAGCGACGTTCGCCATCTGCATAAAGTATCAAAGCAATATGTGCAGTACGATTAGGATCGTATTCTATTCGCTCAACACGACCAAGAATATCTTCCTTATTTCGTTTGAAATCAATCAAACGATAAAGTTGTTTATGTCCACCACCTTGATGACGTGTGGTAATACGACCGTGATTATTTCTTCCACCCTTCTTAGGCTTTGGTTTCAGTAAATTACTATAAGGTTTACCTTTATGAAGGCCTTCCTTAGATACTTTTACAACAAAACGTCGACCTGGGGATGTAGGATTTGCTTTTTGAGTAGGCATATAATTGAGTACCTTTATCTATTTTGTTCCAGTAAAATCAATATCATGCCCAGCCTGTAAACAAACATATGCTTTTTTCCAAGCTTTAACATGCCCTTCTGTTTGCTTAAAGCGTCGATGTTTTGGCTTAACATTTAAAAGCCGGACAGCACTCACTTTCACATTAAATAATGATTCAACGGCTTGTTTCACTTCAAATTTATTGGCATCCAACGAAACTTTAAAAGCAAACTGACGATATTTATCAGATAAAAGAGTCGATTTTTCAGAAACATGAGGTCGTTTTAATATCTTAAAACGACGCTGTTGTTGATATGCATTTACTTCACGATTCATACTAACAGTTCCTCAATTTGTTTTAGCGCAGCCACTGTGATTAATATCTTTTCGTGATTAATTAAATCGACAGGATTAATCGCTTCCACATCCGACAAAGCAACGGTGTAAAGATTACGCGCTGCCAAGTAAATATTACTATCAACTTCATCATGAAT
>JAVHYG010000039.1:1737-12705 GCA_031119195.1 Rickettsiella sp.
AGATTAAACTCTTTTAACTTTGCCACTAAATGGCGCGTTTTTGCTTCTTTTAAAAAGAATGAATCTGTAATAAAAAAGCGATCCTGACGTAAAAGTTCTGAAAAAATCGAACGCATTGCTGCGCGGTACATTTTTTTATTTACTTTTTGCGAATAATCCTGAGGACTAGCAGCAAACGTTACACCACCAGTACGCCATAAAGGACTACGAATTGTTCCAGCGCGCGCGCGCCCCATCCCCTTTTGCTTCCAAGGTTTTTTTCCACCACCACTGACAGCTGAACGATTTTTTTGCGCATGGGTTCCTTGTCTTGCACCCGCTAAGTAAGCAGTAACTACCTGATGAACTAAAGGCTCATTAAAACTGCATGCAAAAACATCATCTGATAATTGAAGCTCATTTTTAATGCCGTTGTTTGATACAAATGCCACTTGCATACTTACTATTCCAAATAATTTAATTCTCTAAAATTTAAAAAAAATAACTTAATCTTTCTTTTTTTTGTTCTTCATTCTTACCGCAGACTTTATAATAACTCGGCCACCCTTTGCGCCCGGAACTGCCCCCTTAATATGAATTAAATTCCGTTCCGACTCTACTTTAACAACCTCTAAAGATTGAATAGTACAACGTTTATTACCTAATTGGCCGGCCATTTTTTTTCCTTTGAATACACGACCCGGTGATTGGCGTTGGCCAATAGAACCTGGCGCTCGATGAGACAAAGAATTTCCGTGTGTTGCATCTTGCGTTGCAAAATGGTGGCGCTTGATGACACCCGCAAAGCCTTTACCTTTATTAACCCCAACCACATCAACAAATTGCCCTAATTTAAAAAGGTCAACGGTAATTTCCTTACCGGGAATTAGATCTTTAATAAAATCTGGGGTCTCTCCTTCTAAACGAAACTCCCATAATCCCTTACCTGCTTCTACATTAGCTTTAACAAAATGACCTGCTTCCCCTTTTGATAAACAAGAAAGTGATTTAATTTCTGTTGTAACTTGCACAGATTCATAACCATCCCGCTCTTTAGTTTTTATCTGTACTACACGATTAGGCAATACCTCAATGAGGGTAACAGGGATGGCTACGCCATTTTCCGTATAAATTTGTGTCATTCCGCATTTTCTACCTATTAGACCCATTGTCATGATTATTACCTTTACTCACCATTAGCATACTGAAAGTTTCTATTCTATCTAATCTATCTTAATATTTACCTCGGAAGGTAAGTCGTCAAGCCGCTTTAAGGCATCTACCGTTTTCTCAGTTGATGAGTAAACATCAATTAATCGCTTATGTGTACGTATTTCATACTGATCACGTGCATCTTTATCAACGTGCGGTGATGTAAGAACAGTATATTTCTTAATTTTTGTAGGCAAAGGAATTGGACCGCAAAGCCTGGCACCCGTTCGTTTTAATGATGATACAATCCTATCTGTAGCCTTATCAATTAAACGATGATCAAAAGCTTCAAGCAGAATTCGAAAATCTCGACCTTTTAAAGACATATAAATTTCCTACGAATCTAGCTAGGCTTCCCTTGTTTAAGAAGCTTGGTTACAACGCCAGCACCAACAGTTCTACCACCTTCACGTATAGCAAAGCGCAAACCATCTTCCATCGCAATACCATATTCCGTCATTAAAGTAACAGTAATTTTTACATTGTCGCCAGGCATTACCATCTCAGAACCTGCAGGAAGCTGAATCGTTCCAGTTACATCAGTTGTTCTAAAATAAAATTGTGGCTTATAGTTATTCATAAATGCGGTATGTCGACCACCTTCTTCTTTAGTTAACACGTAAATTTCAGCTTCAAATTCAGCATAGGCTTTTACACTACCCGGCTTTGCTAAAACTTGACCACGTTCAACATCTTCACGCTTTGTTCCACGAAGCAGAGCACCGATATTATCACCCGCTTGCCCTTGATCTAACAATTTACGGAACATTTCTACACCAGTAACTGCGGTTTTTTGAACCGCTCTTAGGCCAATGATTTCTACTTCTTCACCAACTTTAATCATTCCACGTTCTACACGACCCGTTACAACAGTTCCACGACCTGAAATAGAAAAAACGTCTTCAATAGGCATCAAAAAAGGCTTGTCAGTTTCACGAGTTGGCTCTTTAAAATAGTCATCCATTGCTTTAGCTAATTCATAGATACCGCCACCTTCACAATCACCATCCAATGCTTTTTTAGCTGACCCTCGTATAACAGGAATATCATCTCCTGGAAAATCATATTTACTCAATAATTCTCTGACTTCCATTTCAACCAAATCTAATAGCTCGGGATCGTCTACCATATCAGTCTTATTCATAAATACAACCATCGCTGGCACACCCACCTGTTTTGCTAACAATATATGTTCGCGAGTTTGTGGCATAGGACCATCTGCTGCACTTACAACTAAAATAGCACCATCCATTTGTGCCGCTCCCGTTATCATATTTTTTACGTAGTCTGCATGTCCAGGGCAATCGACGTGTGCATAATGTCGTTTTTCTGTTTCATATTCAACATGCGACGTTGCAATCGTAATACCACGTGCCTTTTCTTCAGGGGCTTTGTCAATTTCATCAAATGCCTTTACTTCACCGCCAAACTTTTCTGCTAAACACTTAGTCAGCGCCGCCGTTAAGGTCGTTTTACCATGATCGACGTGACCAATAGTACCGACATTTAAGTGGGGTTTAGTTCTTTTAAACGTTTCCTTGGACATGATCTTTTACCTCAATAACAATTAATGACTATCTTTTTTAGAAATAACTTCGTCTGCTACACTCTTTGGAGCTTCATTATATTTAGCAAACTCCATTGTGTAAGTTGCACGTCCCTGGGTTGCCGAACGCAAAGCGGTGGCATAACCAAACATTTCTGAAAGAGGAACTTCAGCACGTACTGTTTTACCACCGCCCGCTAAATCCCCTGTTTCCTGCACAATACCACGACGGCGACTAAGATCGCCTACGACATCACCCATATAGTCTTCAGGTGTTTCCACCTCAACCTTCATAATAGGCTCTAATAAAACAGGTCTTGCATTTCTAGCACCTTCTTTAAATGCCATAGATCCCGCTATTTTGAAAGCCATTTCACTCGAGTCTACCTCATGGTAAGAACCATCATACAGCGTTACTTTTACGTCAACTACCGGATAACCAGCCATCACACCATTTGCTAGCTGCTCTTTAATACCTTTATCAACCGCAGGAATATATTCTTTTGGAATTACGCCACCTACAATCGCATTTACAAACTCATAGCCCTTTCCAGACTCTAATGGCTCTAGTTTTATCCAAACATGTCCGAATTGACCACGGCCACCACTTTGACGAATAAACTTTCCTTCTTGTTCTACAGACTCGCGAATTGTTTCTCGATAAGCAACTTGCGGTTTACCGACATTTGCCTCGACACTAAATTCACGCTTCATACGATCAACAATAATATCTAAATGAAGTTCTCCCATACCAGAAATAATGGTTTGGCCCGATTCTTCATCGACACGCACACGAAAAGAAGGATCTTCTTGCGCTAATTTACCTAGAGCAACACCCATTTTTTCTTGATCGGCTTTAGTCTTCGGCTCTACCGCAACCGAGATAACCGGCTCGGGAAACTCCATACGCTCTAGCGTAATAACCTTCTCGGGATCACAAAGTGTATCACCAGTGGTTGCATATTTAAGCCCAATGGCTGCCGCAATATCTCCCGCACGTACTTGCTTTATTTCCGCACGGCTATTGGCATGCATCTGCACAATACGCCCTATACGCTCTTTCTTACTTTTAACCGGGTTGTAAACTGTATCTCCACTATTAACAACGCCTGAATAAACTCTAAAATAAACTAAAGTACCTACAAAAGGATCTGTCGCTACTTTAAAGGCAAGTGCCGCAAAAGGTGCATCATCCTTCGAAGGTCTGTCAGCTACTGTCTGAGCCGCATCATCCAACACGCCTTTAATAGGAGGCACATCATTCGGCGCAGGTAAGTATTCAATAACAGCATCCAACATCGCCTGCACACCTTTATTTTTAAAGGCAGATCCACACAATACGGGAACAATTTTATTCACCAATGTTAAAGTACGAACAGCTTTTTTTACTTCTTCAATACTAAATTGCCCACCTTCTAAATAACGCTCTGTTAACTCCTCAGAAGCCTCTGCGATCGCTTCTATAAGTCTGTCATGCCATTTACTGGCTTCATCTTGCAAAGTACCAGGAATATCTCGATATTCAAACGTCATCCCTTGGCTTTTCTCATCCCAATATATTGCTTTCATTTGAATTAAATCAACAACACCTTCAAATTTTTCTTCTGCGCCAATAGGCAAGTGAATAGGAACAGGTTGGCCACCTAAACGTACTTTAATTTGATCAATAACACGTAAAAAATCTGCACCCGCTCTGTCCATCTTATTGACAAAGGCCAAACGCGGTACGTGATATTTATTAGCCTGACGCCAAACCGTTTCAGATTGTGGTTGAACACCACCTACAGCACAAAAAACAACACAAGCACCATCGAGTACACGCAAAGAGCGCTCTACTTCAATCGTAAAATCTACATGGCCCGGTGTATCGATTATATTAATTCGATAAGGTTCAGGATATTGATTTGCCATCCCCTTCCAGAAACAAGTTGTAGCCGCGGATGTAATCGTAATACCACGCTCTTGTTCTTGCGCCATCCA
Organism: Rickettsiella sp.; assembly: GCA_031119195.1. Lineage (GTDB taxonomy): Bacteria > Pseudomonadota > Gammaproteobacteria > Diplorickettsiales > Diplorickettsiaceae > JAVHYG01. Next base: position 6,455 of record JAVHYG010000039.1, read on the forward strand.
ATCCATAACGGCAGTACCTTCATGTACTTCACCTATCTTATGCGACTCACCGGTATAGAATAAAATCCGTTCCGTAGTTGTTGTTTTTCCCGCGTCAATATGAGCAATAATCCCAATATTGCGATAGCGATCTAGAGGCGTCTGTCGGTCCACACTTAAATTACCTTGTAAATATATTTTTTAAAATCAATTAAATCGAGAAAAATGAGCAAAAGCCTGATTCGCGTTTGCCATGCGGTGCGTATCTTCACGTTTTTTAACAGCGAGGCCTTTATTATCACAAGCATCTAAAATCTCAGCAGCTAGCCGCTCCTCCATGGTTTTCTCCTTACGCTCTAATGCCGCAGCCTTAAGCCAACGCATCGCCAATGTTGTCCGACGTGAAGGACGTACTTCAATCGGAATCTGATAGGTTGACCCGCCTACCCGTCGCGCTCTCACTTCAAGACTAGGCATAATGTTATCTAGTGCCGGATCAAAAATTTTGCGCAACAATTTAGCAGGATCTAAACCTTGTGCAGTACTTCCGCCTTCGGAATCATCATCTTTTTCTACTGTCTTTTGTGACTCATTTAGACGCGCGTTCACTCTTTCTAAGGCACCATAGACTATTTTTTCAGCAACCGCTTTTTTCCCATTTTGCATAATGCAATTAATAAACTTGCTAACCAATATACTATTAAACTTAGGGTCAGGAAAAATTTCTCTTTTAGCTGCAACACGTCTTCTTGGCATAACTTAAATTCCTAATTATTTATCTTTAGGGCGTTTAGCACCGTATTTAGAACGACCTTGCTTACGATTTGCAACGCCCGAAGTATCTAGAGCACCACGTACTGTGTGGTAACGCACACCGGGCAAATCTTTTACCCGACCACCTCGCATCAAAATCACAGAGTGCTCTTGCAGATTATGACCTTCACCACCAATATAAGTGGTTACCTCCATACCATTAGTTAAACGTACCCGGGCTACTTTACGCAGTGCAGAGTTTGGCTTTTTAGGCGTCACCGTATAAACCCGCGTACAAACTCCTCTTTTTTGCGGACATTGCTCTAAAGCGGGTACCATCGATTTAGCACGTCTATACCTACGTGGGCTTCGAACTAACTGACAAATTGTGGCCATGCAAATCTACTCAAAAATGTGGATTTAAACTAAAAATAATAAAAAAGGGCGTGATATTAATGCTCTTTAGCTATTAACTTTTTACCCAATAAAAAACCTTTCTTCGACTAATGAAGAGGGGCTGGATTTTAAAGAGAGCGCTCTAAGATGTCAAGTATTAACATCCTTTTTTCTCTTTATTTTTTTCTTTTTTTGTTACGCCAATCACTTCCAAAAAAAGAAAAAAAGAATGCACCTTTATGGTGCATTCTTAACTAATGTTTACGTTTTTTCAAGCTTTCAAAAAGAAAGAATAGATAAATCTACCAGTATATGTGTCATGAATCGTTCCAAATGACAACACACACTAAGTCTCATCCTTATTAGGTTCAGATAAAGCCTGACTCAATGCTTGCTCAACGTCACTCGCTGTCATTTGCGGTGCAGCTAATTTTTGCTTCCTTGCCAAACTATTAGCGGCACGTTGACGCCGTGATTCAGCATGATAAGCAAATCCCGTACCCGCTGGAATTAAACGTCCTACGATCACATTTTCTTTTAATCCTTTGAGATCATCGCGTTTACCAGTAACCGCCGCTTCCGTTAATACGCGCGTCGTTTCTTGGAAAGAAGCCGCTGAAATAAAAGAATCTGTAGCTAAAGAGGCTTTTGTAATCCCCAATAACACCGCTTCAAAACGTGCAGGTAATTTATCTTCACTAAGCAATTTACGGTTTTCTTCCTTAACACGCGCTTCTTCAAGTTGTTCACCTTTTAAGAAACGACTTTCACCGGAATCCAAGATATAAACTTTACGCAGCATTTGACGAACAATCACTTCAATGTGCTTATCGTTGATCTTAACACCTTGTAGGCGATAAACTTCTTGCACTTCACTTACAATATAATTTGATAACGCATTAATACCTAAAAGCCGTAAAATATCATGCGGATTTAATGGGCCATCAGCAACCACTTCACCTCGCTCAACATGTTCACCTTCAAAAACAGTTACGTGTCGCCATTTTGGAATTAGTGCTTCAAATGACTCACCATCTTTGCCTGTAATCACAAGGCGTCGCTTACCTTTCGTCTCTTTACCGAAGCTGATAATACCCGAAATCTCCGCTAAAATAGCCGGCTCCTTCGGTTTTCGTGCTTCAAAAAGATCCGCCACGCGTGGTAACCCCCCAGTAATGTCACGTGTCTTTGAGGTTTCTTGGGGAATACGCGCGACAATATCACCAACCCCTACAGGTGCCCCATCTTCCAAACTCAAAATAGCGTTTATAGGTAAGAAATAATGAGCTGGCAAACGAGTACCAGGTAAAAATAGGTCATTGCCTTCTTTATCTGTCAACCTTACCATAGGTCTTAATTCTTTACCGCTGGCAGCTCGCTGTTTAGAATCGGTCACAACAATACTGGTTAGTCCAGTCACTTCATCAGTTTGGCGATTCATCGTGATCCCGTCTACCAAATCAATAAATTTAATAAATCCAGCCACTTCAGTCACAACAGGATGGGTATGTGGGTCCCACTGAGCTATAATCTGGCCAGGAACCACTTCGGTACCATCTGAAACCTTGATACTAGCGCCATAAGGAAGTTTATAGCGTTCCCGCTCACGACCTTGAGCATCTAACAGAGTCAACTCGCCTGAACGTGAGACTGTTACAAAATGACCCTCTGCATGCTTAACCAATTTAATATTATGTAGCTTAATACGGCCTTTCGATTTCACTTGAATATGGTTAGCCAAAGCCACCTGTGAAGCAGCTCCCCCAATGTGGAAAGTACGCATAGTCAACTGTGTACCCGGTTCACCAATCGATTGTGCCGCAATAACCCCTACGGACTCTCCTATCACTACCAAATGTCCTCGTGCCAAGTCTCGCCCATAACAGGCAGCGCAAATACCATAACGTGCTTCACACGTAATGGGGGAACGCACATTAACCTGATCAACAGCGCGATCCTCTAAGATATTGACCCAATATTCATCTAATAAAATGCCTTTATTTACAACGATATCATCACTACCGGGCAAACTAACATCCTCAGCTAATACACGGCCTAATACGCGCTCTCGCAAAGGAACCATAATTTCACCCCCTTCGACATGTGGCGTAATAAGGATACCCTCTGCAGCTCCACAATCGGCTTCTGTGACAACCATATCTTGAGCAACATCGACAAGCCGACGTGTCAAATAACCCGAATTAGCAGTCTTTAATGCCGTATCTGCAAGACCTTTACGCGCACCGTGCGTAGAAATAAAGTACTGTAATACGTCTAAACCTTCCCGGAAATTAGCAGTAATTGGTGTTTCAATAATGCTCCCGTCAGGTTTAGTCATCAACCCCCGCATACCCGCTAACTGACGCATTTGTGCGGGCGAACCCCGGGCTCCGGAATCTGCCATCATATAAACAGGGTTGAATGACTCTTGCGCCACTTTTTTTCCTTTGGCATCGCTAACCTCTTCACTCGCCAATTTTTCCATCATCGCTTTAGCTACTTGATCATTAGTGCGAGACCAAATATCAACAACCTTGTTATAACGCTCACCTTGTGTTACCAATCCGGATGCATACTGAGACTCAATCTCTTTTACTTCTGTTTCTGCTTCGGAAATAATGGCCGCTTTACCTTCCGGAATAATTAAATCTTCAATCCCAATGGAAATACCCGCACGTGTTGCATAGGTAAAACCAGTATACATTAAATTATCAGCAAATATAGCTGTTTGCTTTAAGCCTAAACGGCGATAACATTCATTAATAAGGCTTAAAATAGCTTTTTTGTTTAAGGTTTTATTGATTAAAGAAAATGGCAATCCGTCCGGTAAGATTTCACGTAATAAAGCCCTACCTACCGTAGTATCGATCAACTTGGTTGATTCCTGGCGTTTTCCTTCTTTATCAAATAAACACTCTGTGATACGAACTTTTATTTTAGCATGTAGATCCGCATGTCCCGTATCGTACAATTGACGTACTGCTTTAACATCTGCACAAACTAAGCCTTCACCTTTGGCATTGATTCTTTCGCGTGTTAAGTAATAAAGACCTAACACCACATCCTGCGTAGGAACAATGATAGGCTCTCCATTGGCTGGCGATAAAATATTGTTAGTAGACATCATCAAAGCACGCGCTTCTAATTGTGCTTCGATAGTTAACGGTACGTGTACTGCCATTTGGTCGCCGTCAAAGTCGGCGTTATAAGCGGTACAAACTAAAGGATGTAGCTGGATAGCTTTACCTTCAACCAAGATAGGTTCAAAAGCTTGAATACCGAGTCTATGCAAGGTAGGAGCTCGATTTAATAAAACTGGATGTTCACGAATTACATCTTCTAAAATATCCCATACTTCAGGAGATTCATTTTCTACCATTTTTTTAGCGGCTTTAATCGTTGACGCTAAATCATGAAGCTGTAATTTACTTAGGATAAATGGCTTAAATAGCTCTAAAGCCATTTTCTTAGGTAATCCACATTGATGTAACTTAAGCGTAGGTCCAACCACGATCACAGAACGACCTGAATAGTCGACGCGTTTACCTAATAAATTCTGCCTAAAGCGACCTTGCTTTCCCTTAATCATATCTGCTAATGATTTTAAAGGTCGCTTATTGCTACCCGTAATCGCACGTCCGCGACGACCATTATCAAGCAGAGCATCCACAGATTCTTGCAACATACGTTTTTCGTTACGCACAATAATATCTGGAGCATTGAGATCAAGTAAACGTTTTAAACGGTTATTACGATTAATAACGCGACGATACAGATCATTCAAATCAGACGTGGCAAAACGACCACCATCCAAGGGTACTAATGGACGTAAATCGGGTGGTAACACTGGCAATACCGTTAAAACCATCCACTCAGGTTTATTACCAGAATGTTCAAAGGCCTCTAAAAGTTTTAAACGTTTCGCATATTTTTTTAATTTTGTTTCCGAATTGGTATTAGGAATTTCTTCACGTAAACGATTAATTTCTTCCGGTAAATCCAAAGTCATCAATAATTGTTGAATTGCTTCCGCACCCATACGTGCATCAAACTCATCGCCGTGCTCTTCGATAGCTTCTAGGTATTGTTCATCCGTTAAAAGCTGTCCTCGTTGTAACGTTGTCATCCCTGGTTCAGTCACCACGAAAGCTTCAAAATACAGAACACGCTCAATATCACGTAACGTGATATCCAACATCAGCCCAATACGTGAAGGCAAAGATTTTAAAAACCAAATATGTGCAACGGGACTCGCTAACTCAACGTGACCCATACGTTCACGACGTACTTTGGTTAATGCAACCTCTACGCCACATTTTTCACAAATGACACCGCGATGTTTTAGACGCTTATATTTACCACATAAACATTCATAATCTTTGATGGGTCCAAAAATCTTTGCACAAAACAAACCATCGCGTTCTGGTTTGAAGGTACGGTAGTTGATAGTCTCCGGCTTTTTGACTTCACCATAAGACCAAGTACGGATCATTTCTGGTGAAGCTAATGAAATTCGAATGTTATCAAACTCATCCAAATAATCTTCTTGTTTTAAAATACCCAATAAATCTGACATTAAAGGTTTTTCAGTAGAACTGGAAGTTGTTACTGCCTCCACCATGCTCGCCAAACTTTCTTGAGATGAAACTTGTTTGTCTGGTTTAGATATTTCTTCTTTAGGCGCCACTACTGAGTCAGTCGCAGTACTTTCAACTTCACTATTTACAGGGGCTGCTTTCGGTTTAGTTGCCAAGGTTATACTCCACTTCAGATTAATCTTTGGTTTCTAGTTCTGCATTGATGGCCAAGGATCGAATTTCCTTGACTAATACATTGAACGATTCAGGCATTCCCGCTTCCATGTGGTGATCGCCATCGACAATATTTTTATACATTTTTGTTCTACCGGCGACATCGTCGGATTTCACCGTTAACATTTCTTGTAAAGTGTAAGCAGCGCCATAGGCTTCTAGAGCCCAAACTTCCATTTCACCAAAACGCTGTCCACCAAACTGTGCTTTACCACCTAAAGGTTGTTGTGTTACCAAACTATAAGAACCTGTTGATCGCGCATGCATTTTATCGTCAACTAAATGATTTAGTTTAAGCATATACATATAACC
>JAVHYG010000040.1 GCA_031119195.1 Rickettsiella sp.
GACCTATGCATTGGCTGGTGTTTTTGCCGGTTTAGCGGGCAGCTATTTACAAGCTTTTTTGCAAAATCCTTGGGTTATCATTTTTGTTAGTCTTATTTTTGTGTTTCTTGCTTTTTCATTATTTGGTTTTTATGAGCTACGCCTTCCAACAAGGTGGCATGAAAAATTAACGAATATAACTAATCGTCAACAGGGTGGAAATTATTTGGGTGTGGCTTTTATGGGTTGTTTATCTACCTTAGTAATTTCTCCTTGTATTACTGCGCCGTTAGTAGGTGTTTTAACTTATATTGGTAATACAGGTAATGCTATTTTAGGTGGCTTTGCGTTATTTATTTTAGGATTGGGTTCGGGTATCCCATTATTAATTATTGGTACTTCCGCGGGTAGATGGCTACCTAAATCAGGTCCTTGGATGAACATAGTGAAAGTTATACTAGGAATTATGATGTTAATAATGGCTGGCTGGTTATTATTACGTATTGTTCCTGTTGATTCACGTTTTCCTTTTCAGATTTTTAAAACGAATCAGGTGACTGTATTAAATAATAATAATTTTCAAACTATTAAAGGAATTAATGATCTTAGTCGAGCACTTGAGAAAGCTAAACATGAAAATAAGCTTGTATTATTAGATTTTTATGCGAATTGGTGTGTATCTTGCAAAGAGATGGAACGCAATGTTTTTCCTGCATCGAAAGTGAAATCATTACTATCTCGGTTTATAGTACTCCGTGCCGATGTAACCGCCAACGATGTGCTTGATAAGGATTTAGAAAAAAAGTTTAACGTTATTGCACCCCCTACATTTTTGTTTTTTACCCCTGATGGCCGAGAATTAAGTAATAAAAGAATAGTCGGTCAAGTAGGAAGCCAAGAGTTTGCAAATCATCTAGACAGTATTGTGTCAAAAAATGATTATCGAAAGTAGTATTGATATTGTCAACGAGGCGTATAGTGAGAAAAAGCGGATTTCATTTCGGTTTCCGTACATGATTGACAGTGAGGCAATAGACCTCTTGCCTAAGCGAGTAATAGGTTTGAGTTCAAGACGAACGATAATGAGAGTTGGAGTTTACATGCGTAAACGAGTACCGTAGAGTATCGTTTAACGAAGGAATCAAACTGCTATATTACGCAGTTTAAGTAAGAGGTCTAATGAGTATTTTCGAAACATTATAACGAATTAATGGCATCAAGGCTTTGGCAGTAAACGTTTTCTAGGTAATTGTATTAACACTACACCCATTAGAATTGCAGTAATTCCTAAACCTTCTGTCCATAATGGGCGGTTATGGAAAAAAATAAAATCCCAAAAAATAGCCATAATTGGAACAATATACATTACTGCGCTGGCACGAACGGCGTCCCATTCACGAATTAGATGATAATAAATGATCCAGGCTAAAGCCGTTGAAAATAATCCCATATAGATACTCGCTACCCAGAGTAAGGGGGTGTGAAATAGTACAGCTTTGCTGGGCCAGCTTTCAAAACACAATGTAGCGAGTATCAAAAAAGTCAAACTGGCCCAATGTTGATGGTATAGATTCGCATAAAAATCTAATTTTATTTGGCCGGATAATATACTTTGATTAAGTAAGTTTCCTATCGAATAACTAATAGCCATTAACAATACGGATACAGTACCGAGTAAGTATTCCAGTGAGTTATTAAAACTAATTAATGGCCAGAAAATAACACAAATACCTAACAAACCTGTCAATAAACCTAAACATTTCAAAGCGGAAAAATTTCTAGTATTAGGAGAGATTAAACTAAAAAGTAAAGTCCAAATGGGAACTGTCCCATTCAATATCCCGGCTAAACCTGATGAAATGTGTCGTTCACCCCAGAATAAAAAGAAAAAAGGAATACCTTGTGAGAAAAGTCCTAAGATCCAGATGCGCCAACGGTAAGAAAAAGGCACAGACACTTTTTTTTTCAAAACACAGAATATAATTATAAGAAAAAACAAAGCTAAACCGACGCGTAACATGGCGCCAAAAAAAGGAGGAACTGTATCGACTACAGTTTTAATTGCGACAAACGATCCTCCCCAAAAAGAGGCTAGCAAAAAAAACCATAAGAAATTGATATTTTTATTTGTCATGCTATTAGTTTGAATGGACCGCTAAATGATCGATTTTTTGCAAGCCGCGAGGGAGTTTATGTCCGCGTTGTCCGCGTTTTCCTAAATAATGTGCAAGGTCGGAAGCTTTTAAAGTTACTTGTCGTTTTCCGGAAATGATGAGAAGAACGCTATTTTTTGTAGGCAACACTGCAATACCTATGACATATTCTTCGCGTTTTTCAACTTTTTCGCTAGGTATTTGAATGATTTTATTCCCTTTTCCTTTTGGTAAAATAGGTAATTCCTTAGCAGCAATGATTAATAAATAACCCGTATTTGTTGCTACAGCAATGTAATTGGTTTCAAGATCATTGAGTAGCTGTGGTTGTAATACCTGGCTGTGCATAGGTAGTTTAAGCAATGCTTTACCATTGCGACTTTTAGAATAAAGCTCTGCTAATTGAGTAATAAATCCATAGCCTGCATCAGAAGCGACTAAAATAGATTGTTCTGGATCACCTGTTATGCTGGCTACAAAGTTGGCAACAGGAGGAGGATTAAAACGGCTTGTTAAGGGTTCGCCTGCACCACGAGCAGATGGAAGCGTATGGATGGGTGTTGAATAGCTACGTCCTGTTGAATCGATAAAAGAGATAAGTTGATTGCTGCGGCCAAGCAGAGCGATTTTAAATGAATCGCCTGCTTTATAATTTAAACCGCTGACATCAAAGTCATGGCCTTTTGCTGCTCGTACCCAACCGCGTGTCGACAATATAATTGTCATAGGATCTGCAGAGATAATTTCTGTTTCTTTAAATGCTTGCGCAGGAGTACGTGTAACCAGCGGTGAAAGCCGTTTATCACCATAAAGGTCTGAATCACTTTGTAGTTCGTTTCGAATTAAGTGCTTTAACTTTGTTTTGGAAGCTAAGATTTTTTGTAATTCATCACGTTCACTCATTAGATTTTTTTGTTCTGAACGAATCTTGATTTCTTCAAGCTTAGCTAATTGACGTAAACGTATTTCTAGGATGGCATTAGCTTGTTCATCACTTAATTTAAATTGTTTAACCAATTGTGCTTTTGGGTCATCATGTTCGCGAATTATTTTGATGACCTTGTCGATATGTAAATAAACGATTAAAAAGCCTTCAAGTATAGCTAATCGATTAGAAATCTTATCCAAGCGAAACGATATGCGTCTACAAACAGTTGCTTGTCGATAATCTAGCCATTCTTGTAATATTGTTATAAGGTCTTTGACAAAAGGTCGGCCATCAAGGCCGATCATATTCAAATTAACACGGTAACTACGTTCTAAATCTGTTGTTGCAAATAAATGGTCCATTAATGTTTCAATATCAACTCGATTAGAACGAGGGACAATAACTATGCGAGTGGGGTTTTCTTGATCAGATTCATCACGTAAATCTTCTATGAGTGGAAGTTTCTTTCCTCGTATTTGTTCGGCAATTTGCTCGATAATTTTTGCTCCGGAAACTTGATAGGGTAAAGCAGTAATAACAACTTGTCCTTTTTCTTGTTTATAAACAGCACGTGTCTGAATACTGCCTTTACCTTCTTGGTATATTTTGCGAATTTCAGTGACTGGAGTAATGATTTCAGCTGCTGTGGGAAAATCGGGAGCTTTAATATATTTACAAATTTCAGTAAGCGTTGCTCTGGGGTTGTCTAATAAACAAATGCAGGCATTAACAACTTCTTTAATGTTATGTGGTGGAATGTCTGTTGCCATGCCGACAGCAATACCTGTTGCTCCATTCAAAAGTATATTAGGTAAGCGAGCGGGTAGAAGCTTAGGTTCTTCTAATGAGGCATCAAAGTTAAGTATCCAATCGACTGTGCCATCCGTAAGTTCTGTCAGCAAAGTTTGAGCGTAGGGCGTTAAACGCGATTCTGTATAACGCATCGCTGCAAAGGATTTTGGATCATCTTGCGAGCCCCAATTCCCTTGACCATCGATAAATGGATAACGATAAGAGAAAGATTGTGCCATTAATACCATGGCTTCGTAACAGGGTCCGTCGCCGTGTGGATGAAATTTACCGAGTACATCACCGACGGTCCTAGCTGATTTTTTATATTTTGCTGATGCGTTTAAACCTAACTCTGACATAGCATAAACAATTCGACGTTGTACTGGTTTTAAACCATCGCCCATATGTGGTAAAGCCCTATCAAGTATGACGTACATTGAATAATCAAGATAGGCTTTTTCTGTAAAAAGGCGCAAAGGTTGGTGTTCAGTGCTGGGTAATGTCCGTGATTTAGCTTTGACCATTGGAAAGTCTCTTGTAAGATGATGCGCAGTATAAGGCGCTAATAAGATTTTACAATACTTACTCTTTTTAATCCCGTTATGTTAATACCTTAATTAAATTCATACCCAACGCTTATTAGATGTTTGACGTCAATACCTTGATTTGGGGGAAGCAATCTAGCATTTGAATAATGCAAATAGTGATAGCTCAATGACCATAGGTGTGCAGTCCCCCAATGTAAACCTATACCTAACAAATCTTGAAAGGCAAATTGGCCCCCTAGATTTCGATGACCTAAATGGTTATTGGACAACAGGCTAGCGCCTATACCAACTTCTATATAGGGTTGGGCTGCTAAAACACAATGTTTTCTGGTTTGAACTCTTATAAAAGGTGAAATTGCTAAAATATATATTGAATGTGGTTGATTGATTATTGGTGGTTTAGTTTGCCAATGGGCAAAACTTATATCCCAATAACCTGTTAAATTAAGTGGTGATTGCTGAAAGGTAATAAACGGCCAAAAACTTTGCAAAGCAATTCGATAGCCTTGAAGATGATCAGGTTTTCCTTTTCCATAAGACAAGCTTAATCCTGGTTTAAACGTGAGACCTTTTTTAGGAATTAAACAGAGGCATAATACCGTTATGGTAAAAAAACTGTATTTTTTAAGTAAATGAGCTATTTCTAACAATAAGCTATCCTGCAGTTTTTAGAAATTTAGCAAGGTTATAACTGATTTTTGTCCATTAAAAACTTACATTTTCAAGTTTTTAGTTTATTTATATCTGAATTAGAGTGGCATGAAAAGTCTTTTTTGATAATTGAAAATTTTATTTTGGAATACCTTCTGTTATAATGTCACCTTTTTGTTAGGGGATATAAAAATTATATGCAGCATGATATCCATCCAGCCTATAACGTGGTTACAGTGATTTGTAGCTGTGGAAATAGCTTCAAAACCCGTTCTACCTTAGACGATGAAAATCTTTCTATAGAAGTCTGCGCTAAATGCCACCCTTTTTATACAGGTAAGCAAAAAATCGTCGATTCTAGCGGTCGTGTTGATAAATTTAGACAGAAGTATGGAAACCGTTCTGGTAAAGTATTTTCTGATAAATCTAGCGATACCGCGGAAGCCGCTTAGTCGTTTCTTATCATTTCATCGGTTTGTTTTAAACTTAAATTCTTAATTTTAAACAAAATAGACCAAATTTTCAATTATTATAAATGAAATAAGGGTAAATTATGCCAAAAAAACGTATTAGCTGGTTCCCATGGTTAGTATGTGGTCTAGGAGCACTTTTTTACTGTTATGAATATTTTTTGCGAATTTTGCCTAGTGTAATGACTGAAGATTTGCTAAGAATGTTTAACATCAGTGGGGTAGCATTCGGCAATCTCGTTGCCTTTTATTACTATGCTTATACTCCTATGCAATTACCCGTAGGAATTATGATGGATCGATTTGGCCCTCGTAAATTATTGGTATTTGCTTCTTTAATCTGTGCTTTGGGTACTTATTTATTTGCACATCATTATCTACCCACCGCTCAAGCAGGTCGTTTTTTAGTTGGTTTTGGTTCTGCATTCGCCTTTGTTGGCGTTCTTAAATTGGCTTCGCTTTGGTTTCCTCCCTCGCGCTTTGCTTTTATTGCCGGTATGGCGACTTCACTCGGAATGATTGGAGCCATGATAGGCGATATTGTTTTGTCAAAGCTTGTAGTTTCATTGGGTTCTAATACAACACTTTTTCTTGCAGCTGTCATAGGAGTGGTCTTAACTATCTGTCTATGGTTTGTGATACCAGAAACCAAAGAGGTTAATACATCGGCAGCTTCAGCTTCTTCTAAATTAAACTATCAAGAATTTTTTGCAGCGGTTTTTAGGTTATGTAAAAACCCACAAATGTGGTTGATTGGTATTATAGGGAGTCTTTTATATTTATCACTTTCCGGATTTGCAGAAGTTTGGGGAATTCCTTATCTGATTCGCGTTTATGGTTTATCAAATAGCACGGCTGCGACTAGTATTTCCTTTGTTTTTCTAGGGTGGGCTATTGGAGGTCCTTTAGTGGGTTGGATTTCAGATAAAATAGGTAACCGCCGTTATCCTATTATTATAGGATCCTTGCTAGGTGCTATGCTATTTACTGTACTGATTTATTTTCCTGCTATTCCAACGCAGTGGTTGGCTGCACTATTATTTATTTTTGGTGTTTGCAGTTCGGCACAGATTATTGTTTTTCCTATTGCCAGAGAACTTAATGTGCCGGCTTTAGCGGGCACGGCTATTGCAGTGACTAATTTATTGGTTATGCTTGGCGGTGCTTTATCGGAGCCTTTAATTGGTCAAGCTTTGGATGTTTTAACTGGTACCCATGTAAAAGGTAATTTAATGGCTTTTTCAATTCAAAGTTTCCAGTGGGCTTTAAGTTTTATTCCAATAGCATTTATTTTGGCAGCGGTATTAACGCTTTTTATCAAAGAAACGCGCGGAATTGTGGTTAAATAAATAAACCGCCCAGGACACTGATTTTCCCTTTTGCTAGTAGTCCAGCTTTTGTTTAACTTTTAGGTAATACTAAATTGATTTTTTAATTTAGGTTTTCAAATGCTTCTTTTAGTTGATTTAGCGCTTTATTTAAGATTAATTGATCAATCGCAAAGGAAAGTCGCAAATAACCAGGCGCGCCAAAGGCTGAGCCTGGAACCGTAGCAATGTTGGCCTTTTCAAGCAAATAGTCAGCGAGTTTATAATCATCGCTAAATGCTTTATTTTTCCCAATAAAACTTTCACATGAAGGAAAACAATAGAATGCTCCTACGGCAGGTAAACATTTTATGCCCGGAATGTTATTAAGCCCTTCAGAAAAAAAGGTATGTCTTTTTTGGTAAATTTTATTCATTCCTTGCACACAAGATTGATTGCCAGTCAATGCAGCTTCTGCTGCTTTTTGTGCAATAGAGTTGGGGTTGGAAGTACTTTGCGATTGAATATTTGCCATCGCTTTAATCAGTTCTTTAGGTCCGGCTGTATAGCCAATGCGCCAGCCGGTCATCGCATAAGCTTTTGAGCAGCCATTTAACACAAGTGTTCGACTATATAGTTCAGAACAGACGTTAATAATATTTTCAAAAGGCTGTTTCCCCCAGTAAATATGTTCATATATATCATCGGTGAGGATAAGAACCTGTGGTTTTCCTACTAAAACCTTAGCAAGTTCAAGGAGCTCTTCACGCGAATAAACCATTCCTGTTGGATTTGAGGGACTATTAATGATAAATAGGCGTGTTTTATCTGTAATAGCTTCGCTTAGCTGTTGCGGGGTTATTTTTAATTTTTGTTCAATAGAAGTTGGAATATAGATCGGTTTAGCTTCAGCGAGTAATGCCATATCGGGGTAGGAAACCCAATAAGGGGCGGGAATGATGACTTCGTCGTTTGGATTGAGTAGGGCTTGCATGAGATTGTAAATACTTTGCTTAGCGCCACTAGAGACAATAATTTGTTCAGTTTGGTAATCTAATTTATTTTCTTTTTTAAACTTATCAATTATGGCTTTCTTAAGGCTGGGAATACCATCAACCGCTGTGTATTTGGTGAAGCCTTGGTCTAATGCTTGATGAGCGGCTCGTTTAATAAATTCAGGAGTATCGAAATCAGGTTCGCCAACAGTCAGGTTAATAATAGGCTTACCTGAAGCTTTTAAACGGTTGGCTTCAGCAGAAAGCCTTAGAGTAGGTGAAGGTTTTATTTGCGTGACACGTCGTGAAAGGGTTATTGTCATAAAAATAGCTTAGTTGTGTTTTAGTTACGGTTTAATGGTGGTTGTTATTATTATCGATGAGGAATTAATAATAAATCAAACTAAGTTGTTCTGCATTAAGCAGATTAATCTCTGGATAGTAGATTTAACTTTATTATTTTATTTGAGTATTAAACCGATTAAATTTAATAGTAATTAAGTCTATACTACATGTGTATAGCGTAGGCTGCTATAAATCGTAGAAAAAAAATAAAAGGAGATTTAAATGTGAGGCAAAAAGCATATGTGTTTGATACATTTCAGTATGTTAAAGAGTTAACAAAAGTAGGATTTCAACCAAAACAAGCGGAGGTACAAGTCAAACTTATGGCTGAATTAGTAAATCAGACATTATGTACGCGAGAAGATTTGGAGAGATCTGAAGGAAGGCTTTCTTATAGATTATATGATTTGGATGTAAAAGTTGAAAGCGTTAAAAGAGATTTGGAAATAAAAATTAAAGATCTAGATGTGAAAATTGAAAGTGTTAGAAGAGATCTCGAAGTAAAACTTGAAAGCCTAAAAAAGGATTTGACTCTACAAATCAGCCAAGCAAAACATGAGATGATTAAATGGTTAATAGGTACCTCTATAGCGGGTTTAAGTGTGATGTTTACATTGATGAAATTTTTGCTTTAAGGTTATGTTCCCTTGAGGCCTTCATCGTGCCAAATGACGACATCACTAACGTACTTACTTTCATTATTGTAGGTATAGGGCCAGGGCCCCATGTCTAAATACTTTGTATTAGTTTCAGATTATAAACCAGCAGGAGATCAACCTCAGGCAATAAAAGGGCTGCTAAAAGGTTTAGAAGCGGGTTTAGCGCATCTAATATTACTTGGTGTAACAGGTTCTGGAAAGACATTTAGCGTTGCGCATGTAATACAAAAGATGCAGCGACCCGCACTTGTTTTGGCACCCAATAAAACATTGGCGGCGCAATTATATGGTGAAATGCGTGCCTTTTTCCCTAATAATGCCGTGGAATATTTTGTTTCTTATTATGATTATTATCAGCCTGAAGCTTATGTTCCCAGTTCAGATACTTACATTGAAAAAGACGCTGCTGTGAATGAGCATATCGAACAAATGCGTTTGTCAGCAACAAAATCGTTATTAGAGCGACGCGATGTCATTATTGTAGCAACTGTTTCAGCTATTTATGGATTAGGTGATCCAAATACCTATATTAATATGATGTTACACGTTCGTCGTGGTGATCAAGTGGATCAGCGTTTTATTTTACGACGTCTAGCCGAATTGCAATATACACGCAACGATACTGATTTTCGCCGTGCAACGTATCGCGTTCGTGGTGATATTATTGATATATATCCAGCAGAATCTGCTGAAGAAGCAGTACGCATTGAATTGCTCGATGATGAAATAGAAAATTTAAGTTATTTTGATCCGCTGACTGGTGAAGTATTAAGACGCGTACCTCGGTTAACTATTTATCCAAAAACACATTACGCAACACCGCGAGAACGTATTCTAGAAGCAATAGAGTCAATTAAACTAGAATTGAAAGAGCGTTTAGTACAACTCAAAGCAGCAAATAAACTGGTGGAATACCAACGTTTGGAGCAGCGTACACAATTGGATATTGAGATGTTGTATGAATTGGGCTATTGCAATGGTATTGAAAATTATTCTCGGTATTTGTCAGCACGTGAAGTTGGACAACCACCTCCCACTTTATTGGATTATTTGCCCAGCGATAGCTTATTAGTAATTGATGAATCGCATGTAACCGTACCGCAGTTAGGCGCTATGTTTAAAGGTGATCGTTCACGTAAAGAAAACTTAGTAGAATACGGTTTTCGTTTGCCTTCCGCTTTAGATAATCGTCCTTTGCAATTTCAGGAATTTTCTGATTTTTCATTACAAACAATTTACGTCTCTGCCACGCCTGGAGCTTATGAATTAGAAAATTCAGGTGCGGTAGTTGAACAAGTTGTTCGGCCCACGGGTTTGGTCGATCCAATGATTGAGGTTCGTCCCGTAGCAACGCAAGTAGATGATCTACTTTCTGAAATTCATCAGCGTGTTTTATTGAAAGAACGCGTATTAGTGACAACATTAACCAAGCGTTTAGCTGAAGATTTAACAGAATACTTTGCTGAACATAACATAAAAGTACGTTATTTACATTCTGATATTGATACGGTTGAACGTGTCGAGATTATTCGTGATCTTCGTTTAGGTCGGTTTGATGTGTTAGTGGGAATTAATTTGTTGCGCGAAGGGCTGGATATGCCAGAGGTATCCTTAGTTGCCATATTGGATGCGGACAAAGAAGGTTTTTTACGTTCCGAACGTTCTTTAATACAAACTATTGGTAGGGCAGCGCGGCATATTCATGGCTGCGCTATTCTTTATGCAGATAAAATAACTGGTTCTATGGAACGTGCGATTTCAGAGACAGAGCGTCGTCGTGAAAAGCAACAAGCCTATAATAAAAAACATCATATTACTCCCAAGGGAATTGCTAAAGCTGTGTATGATATTCTAGAAGGTGCGCGCTCTGATGTTTCAACTAATAAGGAATATCTACTTAAGGTGGCTGAAGAACAAGCACATTATGCCGCTTTACCGCCAGAAGAACTTGCGAAAAGAATCAAACAATTAGAACGAGAAATGCTGAGTCATGCTAAAAATCTACAATTTGAAGATGCTGCTAAAGTAAGGGACAAACTAAAACTTCTCAAAGAAAAAATTATAGGTCTGGATTAAGCAGTTGCATCCATAAAACAAGAATGCTATTTTCTTTCCTCTTAAAATTTAATTTATAAATCTAATCGTACGTTTTTTTAAGTTAGTAATGTACTTTGCTTAGGGATGCTGGAAACGACGGCGGAATCCGGAAATAATTTTATATGGAAAGCTCTATTCTAGTGTGCGATTAGTGATTGATTGCAGGCACGTAGCTCAGTGGTAGAGCACCACCTTGACATGGTGGTGGTCGGTGGTTCGATCCCACTCGTGCCTACCAACTATTAAAATGATACGAGCGCAAGCAATTAGAAGTTTTTATGCCAATTATCACACTACCAGATGCCACTCAACGTACTTTTTCTGAGCCTTTAACTATTGCTCAAGTTGCTGAGCAAATCAGTCCCAATTTATTAAAAGCAGCTATAGCTGCAGAAGTGGATGGGCAATTGGTTGATTTATCTTATTTTATTGAATCTAATATATCGTTACGTATTCTCACAGAACGTGATCCAAAATCATTGAACATAGTTCGGCATTCTACTGCTCATTTACTTGCACATGCGGTTAAACAATTATTTCCTCAAGCACAAGTAACAATTGGTCCTGTAATAGAAAATGGATTTTATTATGATTTTGCTTTTGAACGTTCCTTTACAGCAGATGATCTTGATCTAATAGAAAAAAAGATGAAGGATTTGGTGAAGCAAGCGCTTCCAGTGGAGCGTTTTACACTTTCTAGAAAGGAAGCGATTGCATTGTTTCGTGATATAGGTGAAGAATATAAATCAAAAATTATTGAAGAAATTCCTGAGGACAAAGTGTTATCGTTTTATCAAGAAGGAGACTTTATTGATCTTTGCCGCGGACCGCATGTGCCTAACACAAACAAACTCAAGGTGTTTAAATTAACACACGTTGCAGGCGCTTATTGGCGGGGCGATGCAAAAAATGCGATGTTGCAACGCATTTATGGAACAGCTTGGCTTACGAAGAATGATTTGGCTGCTTATTTAAAGCGCCTTGAGGAAGCAGAAAAAAGAGACCATCGTAAGTTGGCAAAACAATTAGATTTGTATCATATTCAAGAAGAAGCGCCGGGCATGATATTTTGGCATCCGAAAGGCTGGACTATTTATCAGCTGGTTGAACAATATATCCGATCACGCCTCGCTAAATGTGGATATCAGGAAATACGGACTCCTCAATTATTAGCGCGTCAATTATGGGAAGAGTCAGGTCACTGGGATAAATTTTTTAAAGAGATGTTTACTACTGCGTCTGAGAATACTGAGTTTGCAGTGAAACCCATGAGCTGTCCTGGACATATTCAAGTATTCAATCAAGGTTTGAAGAGTTATCGTGACCTTCCTTTACGGTTTTCTGAGTTTGGATCTTGTCATCGCAATGAGCCTTCGGGTGCACTACATGGGTTGATGCGGGTGCGTGGTTTTGTTCAAGATGATGCGCATATTTTCTGTACTGAAGAGCAGATCCAGTCCGAGGTTAGTGCTTTTATTGACTTACTTTATGAGGTTTATGCGGGTTTTGGCTTTAAGGAAATTCTGCTTAAATTAGCTACTCGTCCAGAGGTGCGCGTAGGATCAGATGAAAGTTGGGATAAAGCAGAGCAGGCTTTAGTGCAGGCTTTAAATGGAAAAAATCTTAAATGGAGTTTTTCTCCAGGTGAGGGGGCTTTTTATGGACCCAAAATTGAATTTTCTTTAAAAGATTGCTTGGGTCGTGTGTGGCAATGTGGTAC
>JAVHYG010000041.1:0-6117 GCA_031119195.1 Rickettsiella sp.
GCAAAATAGTAGGTGCATAATAAATAATGGTATTAATTCCTGTTACTTGTTGAAAAAAACTTAATCCCAAACTAATAAACAAAATAGGGCGTACCCATTTTACAAGTAATAAACGGTGTGTTCCTTTTTCCATATTTACTGTCTGCTGAATTTCATTAAATTCTTTGTTAATATTTTCTCCCGCACGAATACGCTGTAAAATTGTGCGTGCTTTATGTTCCCATCCCCTTAATACCATCCAACGTGGACTTTCTGGCAAAAACATCGTACCTAATAATAAAATGAAAGCCGGTACTACCCCTAAACCTAACATCCAAGTCCAACGACCTTGTGTTGCGAAATAATAATTAACTAAATAGGAAAAAACGATTCCTATTGTAATTGCTAATTGATTCAAAGAAACAAGCATTCCACGAATACGTTGCGGTGCTATCTCTGCAAGGTAGAGGGGCGCAGTAAAAGAACCCACGCCAATAGCAACTCCTAATATAGTACGGCCAAAAATTAAAAAATTTACATTGGGAGCTAAAGCACTTGCTAGTGAGCCAATAATGAATGTAATCGCTGTGAATATAAGAACTTTGCGCCGACCAAATCGATCAGTAAGCCTACCGCTAAGTCCTGAACCAATTAAAGCACCTAATAAAACCGCACTAACTACCATTTCAATTTGAAAAGCAGTTAAAACAAAATCTTTTTTAATAAATAAAATAGCGCCAGAGATTATTCCTGTATCATAACCAAATAATAGACCTGCTAACGCTGCAAATACTGAAATCGCATAAACTATCCAGTTTGAATTTGATAGCTTAACCATGAAAACTTTCTCTTAAATAATATAAACTCGTACTTTACCCCGAACAGACATAAAAGCAAACAAAAAAGCCCCTTAATAAAGCAATCTATGTAAGCCTTATAACAATGTCCTTTTTCATCGCCCACTACAGTATAAAAAATCAAAGAAAAACCTGTGATATGGACCCGAGACGAAGCAGAGAGGGTAGGATTTGAGGGTTTGCGACTCAGTCCCAAAAATATAGTAAAATTTCTTCATCCTAAATAGGGTGGTTCCGCTATTCCCTTGATGCCTACATCTAAAGCAAAAAGCATGCCAGAGAGAGGAGCATCCATTAAAGTAGAAGAAGATAGGCGAATTGATGCCGATGTTATATAAAGTATTTTTAAGTCTGGACCTCCAAAACAACAACTTGTTGGCCTTGGAACTGGCATAGGAATAATACCATCGACTTCTCCTGAAGGTTTATAACGCGTAATTTGCCAGCCATCCCAATGACAACACCAAACGTAATCTTCGCTATCGACTGTAAGTCCATCAGGAAAACCCTCAGTTTCTGGTATTTTAGCAAAAATTTGGCATTGTCCAAGTTGACCTTTTATAGGATCAAATTCATAGTGGTAAATCTGCCGCTTCGGCGAATCACAAATATACATTCGACTATTATCTAAACTCCATGCTATTCCATTACTCACTGTAAACCCATGGATCATCTCTTTCGCTTTTCTGGTCGTATCTAAACAATAAAGTGAAGCGATTGGTTTTTCTTCTGTAATATCTTTTGTTCCTGCCCAAAAACGTCCTTGTCTATCACATTTTCCATCATTAAACATAACAGATTGTCTTTGTTTATAAGTTAAGGGGGATGCGATGATTTCTGTTTTTCCAAATTCTGTATCAATAAAAACAAAATCATTGCTAAGTGCAGCTATCAATCCACCTTTTTTTCGCCATGCGATAGATCCGATTTTATGCGGCATTTTAACTTGTTTGATTTTTTTATTATTAATATCTAAACGATTTAATTTCGCTGCTTCAATATCTACCCAATAAAGACATTTTTCTTCAGGATGCCAAAGCGGACCTTCGCCTAATAACATAATTTCATCACATACAACATTAATATTTTGCATAAGTTTTTACCAAATTAATCGATAGATGGTTTCATGGTAATATAAATCTCCGGGCAATAAAAAAGGAGAGGGAAACTGTGAGTAATTAACAGCGCCAGGAAGATTTTGTGTTTCCATACAAAATGCACCATATCGCTCAGTGCTTACCCCCCCACTTATAGGATATTTTTTAAGGCTATTACCCGTATAAAATTGTAAACCTGGTTGTGTTGTAGCTACTTCTAAAGTGCGTCCACTTATTGGCTCTTTAATTTGCGCCACTAATCGAGGCTTATGGTCTTTGATAGCTGGCAATATAAAACAAAGATCATAACCACCAATAGAAGTATCATTTATACGTTCGCCTAAATGATGAGGTTGACGAAAATCAAAAGGAGTGTCGTTTACTTCTGCTAATTGGCCTGTTGGAAGTAAATCATTATCTGTAACCACATAATGATCCGCAAAAACTTGAAGTACATGATCTAATACTGTACCACATCCTGCACCCGCTAAATTCCAATAAGCATGGTTGGTTAAATCAACCGGTGTTATTTGATCTGTTTTTCCTTCAAAAGTAATTTTTAGTTCATTCGCTAAATTCAAGCTATAGGTCGTTTTTATTTTAAGTGTTCCTGGATAACCTTGATCTCCATTTGAACTTATAGCCAAAAATACAATACTCGCTTTACCACTCTCTATTACTACTTCAGGTTGCCAAATAATTTTATCAAACCCTTTTTCACCACCATGTAAATGGTGCGAATAATCTTTATTCTTACTTAAAAGGAAGTCTCGTTCATCATATTTAAAAGAGGCATTCGCAATACGATTGGCAACTCGTCCTATGGTTGCTCCAAAATAAAAATCATGGGCTAAATATTCCTGCAAGTGATCAAATCCTAAAGTAAGTTCATGAACAGTTCCCCCCAAACCTGGAACTTTGACTGAAATTAAAGTAGCGCCATAATTCATAACACTAATTGACATACCACTAGGATTACGAAGTGTATATTTAGTCACCGTTTGCCCATCCGGCAACTCACCAAAAACAGATGGCTGACAAAATATTTCTGGCATAATACCCTCAAGTTAAATGCGGCATATCGGTTAGCGAAATAATCGCACCAGAATGCGCAATAACGGCGGAAGCTAATTGATGACCCCATTGAATCGCTTTAATGGGGTCGAATCCTAATAAACGTGCGGCCAAATAAGCTGCGTTAAATGAATCACCTGCGCCTGTTGTATCTATTACTTTTTTGACAGCGTAAGCCGGAATACTTTTTATTTGATCAATAGTAGCAATCAAAGCAGGTTCAGAACCACACTTAACAATAACCTCTGTTATTCCATTTTCTAATAAACGCTTAGCGCAAACTTCTGGTGTACGATCTCCGAATAAGATTTGTTCATCAACAAAGGTAGGAAACGCAATATCTACATATTTTAATGTTCGTTCAATAGCTTTCTTAGCCGATTCGGCATCTGGCCAAAGTGAAGCACGATAATTTGTGTCAAAAATTATTTTACTACCTTTTTGCTTAGTTTTTTCTAATAGTTTCCATAAATTTTCTCGAGTATCAGCGTCAAAGATGGCTAAAGTAATCCCTGACAAATACAAATAATCCATCTCTAACATATGTTTTTCTAAATTATTCGCTGCTTCAATTTTGAAAAGTTCACGTGCGGCAGAATTTTGACGATAAAAATAAAAAGTTCTTTCACCGGATTTGTCAGTACGTATCAAATAAAGACCTGGTATCTTATTCTCTACCTGGAAAACTAAATCTGTATTAATTCCTTCTTGCTGCCATTTTTTTAGCATGATCTCGCTATAAGGATCAAAACCTAAAGCAGTCACATAGCGAACATCAAAAGAATCTTTAGGAAGTAATCGCCTTAAATAAGTAGCAAAATTTAGGGTATCTCCAGCAAAGGACAAGTCTAAAACAGTATCACTTTGTTGAGATAATTCAAGCATCGCTTCACCAATCACTGCAATTTGCTTCATTTTATTCTCCGAAAAGGTTGGTGGTTTAACTGCTAAAACATCTAAAATTTGCTTAGGAAAAAGTTAAGACGTATCATCTAGATAATTCTCTAGGAATTAATTAGAGCGCATGTTTAAAATTACTGATTTTATAAAAAATCGCATTATACCGGTTATTGTAATTGATAAGGTAGAACATGCAATTCCCTTAGCAAAAACTTTGGTAGATTCGGGTTTTACCGTATTAGAAATTACTTTACGCACAGATTGTGCTTTAGAAGCTATCAAACAAATAGCTAAAAAGTGTCCAAAAGCTATTGTAGGCGCCGGAACTATTATTAATCCAGAGCAACTATCTCAAGTTAAAGCGGCAGGTGCAAAATTTGCGGTTAGCCCTGGTCTTAGTAAACAACTGGTATCTGAGGCAAAAAAACAAAATATATCCTATTTACCCGGTATTGCCACTGTTTCTGAAGCATTATTAGCCTATGAGTTAGGTTTAACTCATGTTAAGTTTTTTCCAGCTGAAAGCATGGGTGGAATTAAAACTTTGTCTGCCATTTCAGAAGTATTACCTACGTTACGATTTTGTCCCACGGGAGGAATTAATCCTAACAATCTCCACAGCTATCTCGCATTGAATTGTGTTATTTGTATTGGCGGAACATGGATGGCTCCTTTTTCACTCATTCAAAAAGGCAATTTTGAACAAATTGCTTCAGAAATTGCAAAAACACAAAATATTTTAAAAAAATTCTGTTTATAGATACAAAAAACTTATTGACCATCGTGTAGAATCTACTAGACTAACTCTATTCATCTTCTGCAGATATAAACAGGGAACGTGGAAAATCAAGGAAGCAAAAAGCATTCTATACTTACTTTATGGCTTCTTTATTGCCTATTGCTACTTATTTTCCCATTAAAAGGGTTCACTGCCGTAATACCTAGCACGATTGCACCGGGACAAGTAGAAAATCAATTAAGAAAAACAATACCTACGCCACTTGCTGTATCAAATCCAATCAGCTCTGCAGAAATACCCATTACAGTTCCTAGGGTAACCCCTGTACCAGCAAGCATGCGTATCCGTTTTGTTTTACGTTCAGTCCATATTACAGGATCAACTGTCTACTCAGAAGAAAGCTTGAGAATTTTTTATCAGCCTTACCTTAATAAAAAAATAGGGTACCAAGAATTAGAAAAAATTGCGTCCGATATTACTTTGAAATATATAAAAGATGGCTATTTGCTTTCACATGCACATATACCAACACAAAATCTAAGTACAGGTCATGTGAAAATCGAAATCTTTGAAGCCTATATTGCAAATGCTAGTGTTCAGGGTAAGACATTCGGAATAGAAAAATTTCTAGCAACATATATTGAAAAAATAAAACAAACCCGTCCTTTGCGGCAAGAAACTTTACAACATTATATTTTGCTTTTAAACCGACTTCCGGGCGTGACTGCAACCTTACAAGTAAATCCAATAGCAGAAAATTCTGGTGCACAAAATCTTATTTTTATTATCCAACAGCGTCGTTTTTCTCCTTATGCTATCTTAAATAATAATCAATCTCGCTATTTAGGGTCACAAAATTTATTTGTTACCGCCAATATGTATTCTTTACTGCAGGGTGGTGATGCAACCGCCATAACAGCGGCCACAGCTCCTTTTGAGCCTCGCGTATTACAGTACTATTATCTATACCATGTCATACCTATCGGCGTTTATGGAAACCATTTAGATATTTTAGCAGATTATGTACAGACTAAACCCAATCTACTTGGAACTCCCACCAACACCACACCTCTTACTACGATAGCAGGTAAAACAGGCGATTTAATTGCTTATTATTATCACCCTTTTATTCTACAAACCAATCAAAAATTAGAGGGCCGTTTAGCACTTGGTTACTACAAAAGTAAAACAACTGGTTTAAATGATCCTATTAATGGACCTCAGGACGTTACAATACAACTCCCATCCTTACGTGCTAAAGCAATTTACGAACGGACTAGGCCCCAATATGCAGACAGAATAGAAACTGAAATAAGCCAAGGTATACATGTCCTAGGCGCCAATGTAGGTCCTCCTGCAGTAAATAATCCATCGATTGACTATACCAAGCTTTATTATTATGTGACTCACGTACAAACGATTCACAAAGCTTTTTCAATACTCATAGATTCAATGGGTCAATACGCTTTTA
>JAVHYG010000041.1:6127-12449 GCA_031119195.1 Rickettsiella sp.
TTTCCAGTTGAAAAAATTCCTTACGGTGGTGTTCCATTTGGGCGCGCTTATGATCCTTCAGAAATTATCGGTGATAGTGGTATTATGGGAGGCATTGAATTACGTTACGATACTTACCCCCAATCTTTTAATGCTATACAATACTTTACACGTTATGATATTGGTAAAGTATGGAACAAAGAAGTTGCTCCTTCTTTTAACTTAAATAGTGTATACAGTGATGCCTCTCTGTCCGTGGGCTTACGGTTGTTTTTGACAAAAGATTTTAAATTTGAACTCAGTGTCGCTAGACCATTAACCAATCCTGTCCAAGCACAAGAACTTAGTGGCCATAATGGAAAAAATTTACGATTATTCTTTAACTTTAGTTATACACCTTTTTAAAATTATAAATAAAATAAAATTTTCGTAAAGAAAACTTAAACTTTCTAGGAAGTGGCTTTCTCGTTAGCTATACCAGGCGTTGTTGTGTAGAAAATAGTTTCAAACCCAAACTTTTATAAGGTTGACATTGTTACTTTATAAAGAAAGGCCTGAGAGCGCTGTTCTAAGGCCTTTCTTTCAAATACTTGTAGTTTTTATTAGCGTCGAAGTCCTCCGACTATATTATTCACTGTTCCTCTCAAATTTGTCGGTAATGCTGGTAATGTGACGCCACCAGGTAACGCCACAGGTCCCGCACCTGGCAAGCCAAACGCACCTTGACCCGGTAATTGAACGCCTATTATCTGCCCATTACTTCTTAGAACTTCAGCACCCGCAGGTAAGGGTCCTGTTAAATTTAGATCTACCAAATCAGCTCGCGTAAGCGCATTTGCATTTAATCCAAGTCTACGTAATGCTTCCGCACTCAAATGCACCCCTCCGCCACTAGTCAATGTGACACCTGCTAGATTGCCCCCACCTAACGTTGTATTCAATAAATTACCTCCGCCCAAAAGGCCGCCTGAGCCAGAGGCTCCAGCTGCCCCTGTCGCGCCTGTAGCCCCAGTTGCACCCAAAGGGCCTCCTGGACCCCCACTGCCACCACCACAGGCAACAAGACCAGAAATACTTATAACCCCTATCAAAAGAGGAAGAAAACTAATCTTTAAAGTCATATTTACTCCATTTAATATCTATTTAAGATTTAAATTAGACTATTTATCCTAGAAGTTTAGGCAGATAGAGTCAAATTTTATAAAAACTTGATAGAGCAGTTTATGATTTGCATTAATAGACATTTTTTACTATATGCTATTTCTTAGTTATTAAGATAATATCCAATTATGAAGTTCGTTTTAACAAAAGTTACTAATGCGTTTTAAAAAGTGCGAACATATTAAATTTTCATACAAAAATTTTGTTTAATTTAAGTTACTCTATTTTAGATCTGCTACAAATTTCTGTACAATATGGGCTTCTAAACCAAAGAAGGAGAATGGTCATATGAATGAGCCACAACTAAATAATGTGCTTAATGATGACATACAAGGTAATACTATGCAGCTACTTGATAGACAACTGAATGAAAAGCATTTACTAAAACATCCGCTATATCAAGCTTGGTCTGCAGGAAAACTTTCTCTTGAAGACTTACGTATGTATGCCTGTCAATACTATCATCATGTTGAAGCCTTTCCGCGTTATATCAGCGCAACACACAGTAATTGTTATTCTTCTCATGCACGACAAATATTATTGGATAATTTGAATGATGAAGAAGGATTCAACAACGAAGAAAGCCATCCTGTTTTATGGTTACAATTTGCTAAAGGTTTAGGTCTATGTGAAGAAACAGTAAAAAATAGTACGCCTCTACCAGAAACCAAACAACTCATAGCAAATTTTTTATCTCTTTCCCGTTCTTCTTATGCAGAAGGTTTAGGCGCTCTATATGCTTATGAACGTCAAATCCCACAGACAGCAGCCAGTAAAATCGCTGGGCTCAAAAAATTTTATAGCATTGAAGACTCAGCTACTTTGAAGTTTTTTATAGTGCATAGAGAAGCTGATATAGAACATTCTGAAACAACTAAACGGCTCATACAAGAATTACCGGTAGAGGAAAAAATTAATGCAGAGAAAGCCGCTAAAAAAATAGCTCAATCGGTGTGGAACTTGTTAAGTGGAATACAAGCACAAACCATTGGAACCATAAGTTGTGAAATGGCCACTGTTTAAAATTTACGTTTCAGCTATCTAAACATGAATTACAAAAATCCTGCGGCTTAAACCGCGGGATCAGGAAAAAATATAAAGCTATTTTTAAGAAGCATCAGATACGGAAATACGTCTTATTTTTCCGCCTAACTGCGATAGTTTTTCTTCTATGCATTCGTAGCCTCGATCAATGTGATAAATTCGATTGACTATTGTTTCACCTTCTGCAGTCAATCCTGCAAGCACCAAACTTGCAGAAGCACGTAAATCCGTTGCCATGACTTCTGCTCCCATTAATTTCTCAACGCCTTTACAGATAGCAACATTACCTTTTAAAGTAATATCTGCCCCCATTCGCCGCATCTCTTGGACATGCATAAATCTATTTTCAAAAACTGTTTCTGTAATAACGCCTTGACCTTCTGCTATAGTATTAAGTGCCATAATTTGCGCCTGGACGTCTGTTGGAAAAGCCGGATAGGGTGCTGTACTTACATTTACTGCTTTCGCACGCCTATCACGCATATCTAATTCAATCCAATGATCACCAATAACAATATCAGCCCCTGCTTGTCTTAATGTAGTAATAACCGCTTCTAAGTTATTTGCTTGCACTCCTTTTAAACGAATAAATCCCCGTGTACAAGCAACGGCAATGAGATAAGTAGCTGCTTCAATTCGATCGGGTAAAATTTTATAATATCCACCTGTTAATTGTTCAACTCCCTCTATCGTAATAGTATCCGTCCCTGCATCGGTAATATTAGCGCCGATACTATTTAAAAAGTTGGCCAAATCAATTACTTCCGGTTCACGCGCTGCGTTTTTTATTACTGTTTTTCCTTTGGCAAGCGTCGCTGCCATCATTAAATTTTCTGTTCCTGTCACGGTAATTGTATTAAGTTGAATCACCGCGCCTTGTAAACGGTCACCCTTTGTTTTAGCCTTGATATAACCATTTTCAACACGCATCTGTGCACCCATTGCTTCGAGTCCTTGTATATGTAAATTAACGGGACGTGTTCCAATGGCGCAACCGCCTGGTAAAGAGACAATGGCTTCTCCGCAACGTGCTAATAAAGATCCTAGTACTAAAATAGAAGCACGCATTTTACGTACAAGTGCATAAGGAGCATAAGAATCAATAAGATCACGCGCACTAACTTCTAAGCTCATGCGTTCACCAATTGTAAATTGAGCGCCCATACCACTTAGAAGCTCTACCATCGTAGTAACATCTTGCAAATGCGGAACATTAAATAGAGTAATGGGTTCTTCTGACAATAGACAAGCAGCTAAAATAGGTAAAGTCGCATTCTTAGCCCCAGAAATTCGTATTTCACCCTGTAATGGCATCCCTCCTCTAATAATAAGCTTATCCAATATTCAACTCTCTATCTACTTTTTTGTAGGTACGATGGTGTTAAGGCCAGCAAGCTGGATTATTGCTAACATTTGACTGGGTAAATAAGTAAAATACACCGTTTGTGACTGACGATGGAAATTTCTAATCCAAGAAATTAACAAAGCAACGCCGCTACTGTCACTTTGAGTAACTTCGCTCAAATCAAAAGTAACCGAATGCTTGAGATCTTTAAAAGTGTTCTGACTTTGTTGCCATATAGCTGGAACAGTTTCATAGGTTAACGTTCCTGATAGAGTATAGGTATTATCGTTTTTACGTTGAAATGTCCAGGTATTCATTAGATATTCTGTGCATTATGTTGAGCAAGTTTATCAATTAAACCATCTATACCAGTTTGTTGAAGTTCTTCCATAAATTGAGAACGAAAACTTTGTACCATACTAATACCGTCGACATTAAAATCGTAAAGTTTCCACTGTTCTCCAACTCGCATTAAACTATAACTTACATTGATTGAAGGACCTGAATCGCGAATAATTCTGCTATTCACTTGCACACGCGTTTGACCATTAAAATCACCTCGTAAAGGAAGAAACCTTACTTTTTCATCGGTATATTGGGCTAAAGCGCTTGAGTAAGTACGGATCAGCAAGATAGAAAATTGCTGGGTAAATGCTTGTCTTTGAGCGGGGCTTGCACGCATCCATGCCTCTCGACCTAATGCCCTACTTGCCATAGTCACTAAATCAACGTGAGGCAATAAAATCTGATTAACGATTCTATAGACAAATTGAGGTTTTGTTTTTAAGGTTGCTTGATTCTGTTGCAAATTTGCAATCAATTGATTAGATGTATTTTGCAATAAATCAACTGGCGAAGAAATAGCCCATACGACGGTACTAAGCAGTAAACTAATAAAGATTACGATAACTTTTTTCACAGTTTTCCTCTTGAGGTTTTTAAACTAAATATCAATTGTCCAACTAGATCCTCTAAAATTAATGCGGGATGGGTATCCTGAATACTACTTCCATTTTTTAAGAACGTCTGTTCAAAACCTGGTCTAAGGCTAATATAATTAGCCCCTAGCAAACCCTGAGTTAGAATACTCGCTGATGAATCTGCTGGCAATTGTCGTTGACTTGAATCAATTTGCATTGTTACTAGCGCTTTAAATTGCGTACTATCCAGTTTTATTTTAGAGACTTGGCCAATTTTAACACCAGCCAAGGTAACAGGTGATCGAATCTTAAGTCCGCCCACATTATCAAACTCTGCCGTTATATTATATCCATTGTTCCCAATAGTGTTACTTAAACCACTTACCTTCAACGCTAAAATGAGTAAAGCAATAATACTCACTAACATAAACAGACCAACCCAAACTTCTATTATTCTATCACGCACCTACCAGCCCCCCATCATCACAGCAGTTAATATAAAATCTAAACCTAGTATAGCTAAAGAAGAATAAACGACAGTGCGCGTTGTTGCTCGCCCAATTCCCAGCGCCGTTGGCACTGTATCATATCCTTGAAAGACAGCAATCCATGTAATCACTATTCCAAAAACTATACTTTTGATTATCCCATTGAAAATATCTCCATAAAAATCAACAGAAGCTTGCATTGCACCCCAAAAAGTACCACCATCTACGCCTAACCATACTACACCCACTAAATATCCACCCCAAATAGAGATCGCACTAAAAATAATCGCTAATAAGGGCATCGAAATAACACCTGCCCAAAAACGAGGAGAAATAACACGTCGCAATGGATCCACTCCCATCATTTCCATACTCGCAAGCTGTTCAGTTGACTTCATTAAACCAATTTCTGCAGTCAAAGCGGATCCTGCACGTCCTGCAAATAATAAAGCCGTCACTACAGGACCCAATTCTCTTACCACACTTAAAGCCACTAGTTGACCTAATTGTTGACTTGCTCCAAACTTATCTAAAGTATTATAACCTTGAAGTCCAACTACCATTCCGATAAATAAGCCAGATAAAACAACAATCGCCAGTGATAACACACCAATAAAATAGAGTTGTTCTAATAACAAAGGAAAACTTTTTCTAAAGTGTGGTCTACGATAGAGTACATGCCAAAGAAATATCCCCGAACGTCCGAGGTCCATAAGTGCTTCCAGTCCAAATCGTCCTAACAAATTTAATTTATCAATTACCCACATCATATATAAATAGACCTTTTTCACAATGCCTCATGGGCTTGAATTATTTACAACGTTCATTTCAAGCTCAAATTTCTCATTGATTTGGATAAAATTAATAGAATAAATCTTGGCTATAATCAATAGCAGGATAATGAAATGGAACCACGCCATCGGGCAATCCTTGTAAAAACTGTTGGACTTCTGAATTTTTATTTAGTCTTAATACTTCTGGACTACCTTGACCAATAATTTTTCCACTTGCAATCAAATAGATATAATCAGCAATACCCATAACTTCTCGTACATCGTGCGAAACTAAAATTGTCGTCATGCCCAATGCTTTGTTAAGATCACAGATCAATTTAATAATTACACCAAGCGCGATAGGATCTAAACCTGTAAAAGGTTCGTCATACATAATAAGTTCCGGATCAAGAACAACTGCCCTTGCCAATGCCACACGACGCGCCATACCGCCAGATAGTTGACTAGGCATGAGATTGCGTGCTCCTCTTAACCCAACAGACTGTAATTTCATCAACACTATGTCACGAATCATAAAATCCGGTAACTGAGTATGCTCAAGCAAAGGAAATGCAATATTTTCAAAAACACTGTAATTTGTAAATAATGCGC
>JAVHYG010000042.1 GCA_031119195.1 Rickettsiella sp.
GCTTTAGTAGCGTTATTACTTTCTACACAGGTTTTAAAGTTATTGTTTAGTTTATTTCTTTTTTCTATTGCATTTAAAATTTTTTTTAATAAAAATAAGCCTGAAAGTAAAGAAAAAATTAAATTAACTTTGCTAAAAAAATGTTCGCTAGGATTTTTTATTGGCATCATCTCTGGTTTATTGGGTATAGGTGGAGGGGCCATTTCAGTTCCTATTTTTTTACGTTTAGGTTTATCAACACATCATGCTATTGCAACTTCTTCCGCTTGTGTTTTATTGTTGGCAATTATTGGGGCATTTACTTTTACTTTGACAGGCCTTCATGTACAAGATCTGCCGGTTGGCAGCGGAGGTTTTGTTTATTGGCCCGCTGTTATCGGCGTTTCGATTGGAAGTATGGTAGTTGTTCCTCTAGGTACGCGATTAGGTAAACGTCTTCCTGGCTATCATTTACGAAAAATATTTGCCATATTTCTTCTAGTGGTCGGTACTACTTTATTAATACCTTAAAATGTATAAATCCATGTCTAAATATTCTTTACGACCTATTGGTATTTTTGATAGCGGGATTGGTGGTTTAACTGTTGCTAAAGCAATTACACAATACCTCCCTAAAGAAGCTATTGTTTATTTCGGTGATACTGCTCATGCGCCTTGGGGAGATAAATCGGCAGCGGCAATTCAGGCTTATTCAATTAAAATTTGTCATATGTTGCTTCAACAAGATTGCAAGCTTATTTTGATTGCCTGTAATTCCGCTTCAGCTGTTGCACATGAACTTGTAAAAGAATATGTAGGAGGTCAAGCAATTGTTGTTGATGTTGTCGACCCTATGATTGATTATTTAGGTAAAACTTATGTTGATAAGACTATTGGATTAATTGGAACAAAGCAAACTATCCAGTCAAACGTTTATAGTAAAAAACTCGATCAACGTGGCATTAATATACAGCTCAATACACTAGCTACTCCTCTACTTGTCCCTTTAATAGAAGAAGGATCTAGTAATCAAGGGATTATCAGAGATGCTATTAAATCGTATCTTTCAGAACCTGTATTATGTGGATTAGATGCACTTGTTCTAGGCTGTACGCACTATCCTTTAATTAAAGAATTTATACAGCAATTTTATAGGGAGAAAGGGGATAAAACCGTTATTATAGATTCGACGGATATTGTTGCTAAGCTTGTAAAAGAAATGCTTGAAAATAAAGGTATTTTATCAAATAGGCAATTAATCTCACAAAAAAAATGTTATATTTCAGACTATACCGTAGCTTTTTCTGATTTAGCGCGGCTTTTTTTCAAAGGGGCTGTTACCTTGGAAAAATATCGCTTATGGGAATGAATTTATGCTAAAATGGCCCTTATTTTTACAATCTAGGGTATTATATGACTTCTATTAACATTCTATCAGGCCAAAGGTTAGAGTCTATCCTAGCAACGAATGCTGTATTACGTAATACCTACATTTTACTTGGTCTGACTATGCTTTTTAGTGCTATTGCGGCAGGAATAGCCATGCTTAGTAATGCACCACCCTTAAATCCTTTTATTACCTTAATTGGTTATTTTGGCCTATTGTTTCTAACAAACTTTTTACGAAATAGCGGATGGGGATTATTCTCTGTATTTGCGTTGACAGGATTCATGGGATATACGCTTGGTCCTATTTTAAACCACTACATTCATGGGTTTTCAAATGGGCAGGAGTTGGTCCTGATGTCATTAGGTGCAACAGGACTAATCTTTTTTGCACTATCCGGCTATGCATTAATTACCAGAAAAGATTTTAGCTTTATGTCAGGATTTTTGATGGTCGGTATGATTGTTGCTTTTCTTGCTAGTATTGCTACATTGTTTTTTCATATACCTGCCTTAATGCTAACAGTATCTGCTGTTTTTGTTCTTTTATCCTCAGGGGTGATTTTGTTACAAACAAGTCAAATAATTCATGGTGGGGAAACGAACTATATTATGGCAACGGTGACATTGTATGTATCACTCTATAATATCTTCTTAAGCTTATTAAATTTATTAGGTGCATTTAGCGGTAATAGGGACTAACTAAGTCTAAAATAATATAATGTGTGAGACGACTTCCAAGCTCCTGAAGACTTATGGTCTCTATAACCAGGGGTGCGCTCGATATAAATTAAAGCTGGTTTATGTACTTTAATTTAGTTTATTCCTTAAATGTATCTTTGTGTTTAAACTAGCCCATCTTTAAAAGACTATTATACTTTTCATCTAGACCCAACTAAAATAAATATATGCCATTACTAAATGGGTGATAAAAATGGGTGCATTAATTAACGGTGAGGAAAATGAAAAAATTTTGACCGATAAGGATGGATACCTAATTCATTTGTCTGATTGGCATGAGAAAGTAGCCACGGACATGGCTAAAAAAGAAGCTCTAATTTTAAGCAAAGATCATTGGCATGTTATCTATTCTTTACGTAATTATTACCAGCAGTATCATAAAATTCCTAGCATACGCATGTTAGCTAACCAGCTGGCTGTACAAATAGGTGCTGCAAAAGCCGATAGTGTATATCTACATTCTCTTTTTCCAGCAGGTGTATTAAAGCAAGCGAGCAAGTTAGCTGGGTTGCCGCGACCTGCACGATGTATGTAATTTTTTTTAGTAAAAATAGCTGATAGTAAATAAAAAAACTTTAACGGTAAATATTATTCGTTAAGTAAATAAAGAAAAAAATTTTTAGAAAAAATAGAAATAAATTGTAAATTGAATCAGCTTAAAAACATACAAAGAAAAAAGACAATTTAATTTTTATTTTAAAAATAAGATTGAAATATTATTAAGGTAAGTGAGTATTCATCAGCATTCTTCTATACTAATATTCTTCTTAAGTTTTCGCAAACGTTGATATTATTGATCAAGTCATTATGTTTATAGTTAAGCAGTCATTACTCTTTTTATGTTTTATACTATAAAAAAATCACCTTAAAGAATTCTGATATTTTATTAAATTTTTGATTTAAGAAAAAAATATTAATCATTATCTCGATTGTAACGAAAATAAGTTTTATTATTTACGTTAATGATAAAATTTACTTCTATTATATAAAATATTGCTTGTATTAAAAGATGATATAGTTTTAAAATGCCAGCATTATGAGATATATATATCATTATTTATTTTGATTGAATTACTAGGGCATCTATAGCGAAATTAAATTCTTAGTGCAAGGACGATATCTTATTAAAAATAAAAAGCAAGAGGTATTGTAATTTGGGTATTCTTGACACGGTTGTTCAAACCGTTAAAAAAAAACTAGATAATAAAACAGAAAAGAATTTTATTGTCGGAAGTAGACAAGTATTTCGTTATATACATATATCTGATTTAGCTTTAAAAATTTATACCGTTCCTTTTTCATCGCTTACAGAAAACAAAGAACAAAATGAAATCTTTTTCGATTCATTTTTTGCTGGTGAAATAAAAAAAGCTGAAAGTTTTTTAAATTATCTTTCGATATTTGATTTATCGAAACAGATAGTAAAGTTTTTATCTAGTAAAAAAGAATTTCTGTTAAATTTGTTAATTGATTTTGTACATGCCGATTTTATACTTTATAAGTATGATGGAAAACTAGTTTGTTATATTAAACTTAAGCAAGTAACTGTTAATGATAAAAACAATATTAAATGTAACCCTTTTGATTTGACTTTAGATTTAGAATGGAAAAATGACAAATTTTTACTTTATTCTTCTGATAATTTAGATATAAGAATAAAAAAAATAATACAGGCTAGAGCAGCTAAAAAAGAAATATCTTTTTTAAATTTTAGTGATAAATGTATTGCTGAGTACGATAAATTAAATGAATATGAAAATTTTATTTCTATATATGAGAGAATTAAAAAATTTTACATTAATAATAAGGAAATTGCTGTAGACGATATTTCATTGGGAAAATTTTTTTGTTGGTTAGAAAGCATCAAGAATTTATCAGGAGAAATGATTATAGTATTGCCGTTTGAGAGTTTGACCTTAAAATATCATATGGCAGAAATTATATATGGCTTCTTAAAGTATAAAAAAAATAATTCTGTTAAATATAATCTTATTGAAAGTATTTTAGGCATTCTTCTAGAAAATTTTAATTTTTATGAATACTATTATAAAAAGAATAATTTTCTTGTGCATTTAAATACATTCATTCATAGTAATCAATATGATGATTTATGTGAATTAAAAAAAGCTTATAAAGAATTACCTAGTAATACTTTATCGGCTAAAGCTGTAGAACTTTTTCAGAAATCAACTTGTGGTTTATTTTTTTTATACAAAGAGAGTTATATTGAATTAATTAACGAACTTTTAAAAATATTAAAAAACAAAACGATTGAAGAAAAATATTTAACCGATTTCTCTTCAATGGAATTAAATTTAAATAATTTATCCGTTAAAGATCTAGATGATTTTGTATTATTTATCTATCAATATAGTCTATTGTTAGAAGAAAAAAATGCTAATAAAACACCGAACATCTTAAATAAGCTAAATAATCCGCTTTTTCTTAAGAAAAAATCTTCTATCATCGAAATGCAATATTATGATAAATTTGGCTTAGATATAAAAGAAAGATTAAAATATTTTCTTCTTGTTCCAGAAGATTTGCGGACTCTAGATGAGCTGCTTGACGCTAATCCAAATATAAAACCTGCATATTTAGAAATAAAAAATAGTCTTAGTGTAAATAAAATAAACCCTATTAATGAGAATTTATTTAAACTTATTAATAAATTAATTGTTAAGAATATTGTTAGTTTACCAGTTCTTCAAACTATCTACCAATGGATAAAAGTAAAGGATGATTCTGATAGTGTCGGCGAAGATATTAAAGTTGAAAAGTTGACAATTCTTAGCGTTAAATCTGCTGTTGAGAGTGGTGACAGTAGTGTATCACTAGGATCTCTTATTGATGAAGAAAATAACAATATCGTTTTGGAACCTGAGATTATTTCGCAGTTAAATACTTATGAGGCTACTGTAACAAATCAGGATCTAGCTGGATCGGAAACTATTAGAAATACTATAGTAACTAAAGGTAAGTTTCCTTCTAAATTTTTTCAAATTAGTGATAATTTAAAAACTAATTTATCTTTAGAAGAGATAGATAACTTAAGAGAAAAAATAATTGAGGAGTTAAATAAAGATTTTAATTATTTAAATGAAAAACCTAGTTTTAATTTAAAGACTTTGTTGCAGGATCGATATCATACTATCCCTGAAAGAATTAAAAAATTATTAGAAAAATTTTGTGATGGAATTAACAATGAATTAAATGCGTTTAATATCATACATCCAACTTTAGGAGAGTTTACTCAACAAATGAATGTAATGAAACAAGAGCAAATAAATATAGTTCAAAAGTTACAAATTAATATTCGTGGATTTGTGGCAAGGGCTGATGTTCATATTTATAATCAAAAAAAATTAGAAATTGAATATAAATCTTCTTTAAAATTTTCTTTTTTATTTAATAACTCCATGTTTGCTAGAATTAGGCGGGGTTATTTGTGTAAAGATAATTCTTTCCTTAATAAGTTGACTAATAACATTATGTTTCATAATTGTGATGAGGAATATTTGGGTGCAGTTTATAAGAAGCAATTATTAAAAATATCTTGGCTCGATTTATTGAAGAAATATAGAATTTTAAGGTGGCCTTGGGAAAGCAAAAACTCCTTTGCTATGCGTTTCATCGAATATATTCGTTTGAATTTTTATTTGAAGCAAATTCAATTAATAGAAGATTTGCAGAATGAAGTAAAAAAACAAGTTGAATTTATAGATCCCTCTAAAACCTCTATATCAACTGCGGCAGATATTAAAAAACTTGCTTCTAAACTTAAAATATTAAGTGAAGCAATTTTGCAAAATGAAAATAAGAATCAAAGTATTTCTGTCTTGCAAAATGAAGGTAAATCGTTTACCAATTTGTCAAAAACAAATTCAAGCCTGTGTGGAAAAATTAAAGATCTAATAGAGAAAAATGAGCGGTTGAATAATATGGAAAGAAAAATTCAAAAAAATGCTTTAATGTCTGTTGAACAGTTAGTTAAAAATTTAAAAAATAAAAGTAAAGTTGTAACTTCTTTTCCATCTTTAATTTGTAACGAATCGAATAATTTTTTTCCTCATGCTTTACAAACAAGTGCTGAAATAAAAGATTGTGATAAAGTAATGTTCAATTCTACAAAGGGAAGCTTAAGCTTTAAGTTTTCCATTTAATATTGCATCCCATACTTGGTTTTTGATTGGGATCGATAGCTTTTTTAGCTAAAATATTCTCTAATGCGGCACGTAATGATTCTCCGCTCACGGGGATTTTATTTCCAGGCCTAGAATCGTCTAATTGGCCTCGGTAGACGCAGAGCAAATTTTTATCAAAAATGTAAAAATCTGGTGTACATGCAGCTTTGTAAACTTTTGCAATAGCTTGGCTTTCATCATACAAATATGGAAAGGGATAATTTTCTTTGGCCATTTCTTTAGGAGCATCTTCAGGATAGTTTTTTGCATCATTTGCGCTAATGGCAATAAAAGTAATTCCTTGGGGTTGATAGTCTTTTGCCAGTTGAATAAGTTGTTTTTTTATATGTTTTACAAAAGGGCAATGATTGCAAATAAACATAATCACCGTTGCTTTTGGTGATTTGAGTTCTTTTAAGCTGCAAAATTTGTCGTTTTTTGTATCTAATAATTCAAAATTGGGGGCTTTTGTGCCTAATGGAAGCATATTAGAGGGTGTAAGTGCCATAGAGGTATCTCGTTGATAGAAGAACATTGCGACCATTATAGGCCAAAGCTAGAATAGTCTCACCACATCTTAAAAAATTTTTCTATGGCTAAGCTTTATTTTTATTATTCTGCGATGAATGCTGGTAAAAGTACGATTCTGTTGCAATCGAGTTATAACTATCAAGAGCGAGGGATGGAAACTTTGCTATTTTCACCAGTTATTGATACGCGTTATAAAAAAAAGACAATTTGTTCGCGTATAGGCTTAGAGGCAAGCAGTAATCCTTTTAGTCCAGAGGATAATTTATACGAACAGGTAAAAGAATCTTTAGAAAAAACGAATTTAAAGTGTATTTTAGTTGATGAGGCGCAGTTTTTAACAAAGGCTCAGGTGTTTCAATTAAGTGAAGTTGTAGATAAATTAAATATACCTGTTTTAACTTATGGGTTACGTAGCGATTTTCGTGGGGAGCCTTTTATGGGAAGTTTATATCTACTCGTTTTAGCGGATGAAATTATTGAGATAAAAACAATTTGTTATTGTGGACGTAAAGCAATTATGAATATGCGTATTGATGCAGAGCATCGAAAAGTGATTAAAGGAGAGCAGATTGAAATTGGTGGCAATGAACGTTATATTGCCGTTTGCAGAAGGCACTTTAATTTAGGCGGCATCGGTGAATTAAAAGTTTAGGGAGTGCCACTTTTCGGCATAATACTGTTCTTTTCTGCCTTAATTCTCTGGTGAATTACTTAAAATACTACTACAAACAACTAAAAAAAGGTTTTATCTCAATATGTATGCTTTTGTGCGTTTGCAACTTATATAAAAAAAAGTTTGACGTTTATTTGGTCTTAGACAAGAAGCTTTTCTTACTATAGACTACGCGTTTTTTTAAGAGTCTATAAATCAATCTTTTTTTGTGGGAATTGATGCCGATATCTAATCTGAAAAGCACTATTTTTCAAGCTTCCAAATATCAGCCTTGGCTTGTCTGCCTGTCTGCTGCCCTCTTCTTTTTTTATGAATTTATACAGATGGGAATGTTTAATTCCATTAGCCAAGAGCTTATGCAGTCCTTTTCAATCAATGCAAGTCAATTAGGTTTTTTATCAGCAACTTATTTCTATGCAGACGTTATTTTTCTACTGTTTGCAGGTATTTTAGTCGATCGTATTTCCATACGTGTAATTATATTAAGCGCCATGATTATGGTAGTTTTAGCCACTATTGTATTTGCTTTTAGTCATTCCTTACTATTAGCTGCTTTTAGCCATTTTGTTTCAGGGATAGGAAATGCCTTTTGCTTTTTGAGCTGTGTTAAATTGGCTACGCGCTGGTTTTCTTCTCAGCGTCTAGCGTTTGTAATTGGTGTTATTATTACTATAGCAATGGTGGGCGGCGTTATGGCGCAAACGCCTTTCACTCTTCTAACTCAAGGTTTGGGGTGGCGTGGCGCTGTTCTTGCTAATGCGGGTTTAGGAATAGTAATAACGTTTATTGTCTACGTTTTTGTTCGTGATTATCCTCAATATCAGGCTCCAGAGTTAATGACTGAAAAAAGTTTGGCGGCTTCTTCTTCAGTAAAAAAAAGTATTTTGTCAGTATTATTAAATAAACAGAATGGCCTAGGGGGTGTATACACTTGTTTTTTGAATCTACCAATTATTTTATTAGGCGAACTTTGGGGAGTAATGTACCTCACTCAGGTTCACCATCTTCTCAAAACTCAAGCTTCGGTGGTTGCTATGATGATATTTGTGGGAACTATCATGGGCTCGCCTTTTGTCGGGTGGTTTTCTGACACAATCGGTAAAAGACGACTACCGATGATTATAAGCGCATTACTTTCTTTGCTTGTATTACTTTGTATTATGTTTCTCCCAGGCTTAAATTTTTTTACTTTGTTTATTTTATTTTTATTACTTGGTTTTTTTACAAGTGCACAAATTATCAGTTATCCATTGGTTGCTGAAAGTAATCCTAGACATTTAACGGGAACGGCAACTGGTTTAGCCTCGATCTTGATTATGGGAGGAGGTGCAGTATTTCAGCCGTTATTTGGTTGGTTAATGGATCTGCATTGGGATCAAACGTTAAATCATGGCGTAGCTAACTATTCACCGGGTAATTACTTCTATGGATTAGCAATTATGCCAATTGCTTTTGTAGTGAGCATCATAGCCGCCTGTTTTTTAAGAGAAACTAATTGTCAACCTTATTTTCGAGATAAGCTATGAAAACTCAAAATTCTGCAATTTCTATAAATAAAGGATGGTCGCCTTGGGTTGTTTGCTTTTCTGCGGCCCTTTTCTTTTTTTATGAATTTATTCAGATGAATATGTTTAATGCCATCAGTGCAGATTTGATGCGTGCGTTTTCATTGCATGCAACTGGATTGGGAAAATTATCGGCCTATTATTTTTATGCTAATCTACTTTTTTTACCTATTGCAGGCTCTCTATTAGATCGATTTTCTACACGACTTATTATTTTATTCGCTTTATTGTTATGCATTATAGGTATAGCGGGTTTTGCGACGACTTATTCATTTTTTTTGGCTTGCATATTCCGATTTATGAGTGGAATTGGGAGTGCTTTTTGTTTTTTAAGTAGTATTCGCTTAGCTTCGCGTTGGTTTCCAGCAAAAAAAATGGCTCTAGTGACTGGTTTAATTGTAACAATGGCTATGCTGGGAGGAATGGTAGCGCAAACGCCACTTACTTTGCTGAATCAAGCTTTAGGTTGGCGATATACTTTATTATTAGATGCGGGATTAGGCTTACTTATTTTTGCAGTAGTTTTTTATTTCGTTAAGGATTGTCCCCCTGGATTAAATCAAGAACAAAAAGTTTATAGGCTTGAATTGGCTGATTTAGGGGTTTTAAAGAGTTGGCGTTTGGCCTATTTAAATTTTCAGAATCTTTTTTGTGCTATTTATACTTCATTGACCAATTTACCTATTGCTTTGCTGGGTGCTATTTGGGGTAGTTTGTTTTTACAGCAAACAGCGCATTTTTCTCCAGCGGAGGCTTCTCTAGCGCCAAGTTTGCTTTTTTTGGGGACAATAATTGGTGGTCCAGTAGTTGGTTGGTTTTCCGATAGAATTAAGAAACGTGTATTACTAATGATGTTAGGTACTCTTATATCGCTGATATTGACACTCGCAATTATATGTATGTTGAAACTGCTGTCTTTAACATTAATACTATTTTTGTTTTTTGCTTTGGGACTTTTTACCAGCACTCAAGTTTTGAGTTATCCTTTAGTGGCTGAGAGTAATCCTAAGAATTTAACAGCAACCTCAGTTAGTGTTGTTTCTTTTTTTGCTATTGGTGGCTATGCGGTTTTCCAACCTTTATTTGGCTGGTTAATGGATTATGACTGGCAAGGAACTTTAATCAATCAAGTAAGAGTATACGGTGCCAGTGATTATCATCGTGCGTTACTTATTTTACCTATTGGATTTTGTATCGCTTTTTTTGCTGCTTTACTGATGAAGGAGCCTGATGGGTTGACAAAAAGTTCGCAATTTTAAGCCAAACTAGCTACTATATACCCCTTATTTTTACTCTATTTTGCTAAATTGAGAATAAAAATGGACAATTATACAACATTTACCTCTGAATCCGTGTCCGAAGGCCATCCTGATAAGATAGCGGACCAAATTTCTGATGCGATTCTCGATGCAATTTTAGTTCAGGATAAAAATGCACGCGTTGCTTGTGAAGCGCTTGTTAAAACAGGCATGGTTTTAGTTGCTGGAGAAGTGACAACATCAGCTTGGGTTGATGTTGAACAAATCGTCAGGGAGACTGTTAAAAACATTGGGTATAACAGTTCTTCTATGGGTTTTGACTGGGAATCTTGTGCTGTTATGTCAGCGATTGGCAAGCAATCGCCTGATATTGCCCAAGGTATTGATAAACTTGATAAACCAAATCAGGGTGCAGGCGATCAAGGATTAATGTTTGGCTATGCGAGTAATGAAACAGATGTGTTCATGCCAGCTCCTATAACGTACGCCCACCGTCTTATGCAACGTCAAGCAGAACTACGAAAAAATAAGGTTTTAAATTGGTTAAGACCTGATGCAAAAAGCCAAGTTACACTGAGATATCATGATAAAAAGCCTATCGCTGCAGAAACGATTGTATTTTCTACACAACATGCGCCTGATATTTCTGAGAATAAGTTAAAAGAAGCCATTATTGAAGAAATAATTAAACCTGTATTTCCGACAGAATGGTTAATGAAAACTAATTATCATATTAATCCAACAGGTCGTTTTGTTATTGGTGGGCCTCTCGGAGATACAGGTTTGACAGGACGAAAAATTATTGTCGATACCTATGGAGGTATGGCTAGACATGGTGGCGGTTGTTTTTCTGGCAAGGATCCTAGTAAAGTGGATCGTTCTGCAGCTTATGCCGCGCGCTATGTAGCAAAAAACATTGTTGCCGCGGGTTTAGCAGATCGTTGCGAGCTACAAGTTTCCTATGCCATTGGCATTGCACAACCAACTTCAATTGCTGTTAATACATTTGGAACCGGTAAGTTATCTGATGAGAATATTGTGAAACTTATTCGCCAACATTTTGATCTTAGACCACATGGCCTTATTGAAATGCTTAATTTGTTAAGGCCTATTTATAAGCCAACAGCCACATATGGCCATTTTGGTCGTAAAACTGGAGATTTTCCTTGGGAGAAAACGGATAAACTGGAACTATTGCGTTCTACACTTAAAAAGGTAGTTCATACATGATATTAGAAACATTAAAAACTAAAGTGGTTGATTATAAAGTTGCTGATTTAAAGTTGGCGGAATGGGGTCGAAAAGAAATTACAATTGCCGAAACTGAAATGCCAGGTTTAATGGCGTTGCGTAAAAAATATACTTATGAAAAGCCCTTAAAAGGTGCTCATATT
Source organism: Rickettsiella sp. (assembly GCA_031119195.1). Taxonomy (GTDB): domain Bacteria; phylum Pseudomonadota; class Gammaproteobacteria; order Diplorickettsiales; family Diplorickettsiaceae; genus JAVHYG01. The sequence goes on from JAVHYG010000042.1 coordinate 11,713, forward strand.
GCAGGTTGCTTGCATATGACGATTCAAACGGCAGTTTTGATCGAAACCTTACTTGAATTGGGTGCAGAAGTGCGATGGTCTTCATGTAATATTTTTTCTACACAAGATCATGCAGCAGCAGCAATTGCTTCACAGGGAATTCCAGTTTTCGCTTGGAAGGGAGAAACAGAAGATGAATTTTGGTGGTGTATCAAACAGACATTAATTGGACCCAATGGTTGGCGTCCGAATTTGCTACTAGATGATGGTGGCGATCTCACCAAATTAATGCATGATGAAAAGTATAAAAAGCAATTGGTAGACGTTATGGGGGTTTCTGAAGAAACAACAACGGGTGTACATAGACTGTATCAAATGCAGGAAAAACGGTCACTTTTAATTCCTGCTATTAATGTTAATGATTCTGTCACAAAATCTAAATTTGATAATCTCTATGGCTGTAGAGAATCTTTAATCGATGCCTTAAAACGAGCAACGGATGTCATGATTGCAGGAAAAATTGCAGTTGTTTGTGGTTATGGAGATGTTGGGAAAGGTTGTGCGCAAAGTTTACGTGCGTATGGTGCAACGGTATGGATTACTGAAATAGATCCTATTTGCGCATTACAAGCGGCTATGGAAGGCTATCGAGTTGTAACGATGGATGAAGTTGCAAGTCAGGCTGATATTTTTGTTACAGCGACAGGTAATAAAGACATTATTACACTTACGC
>JAVHYG010000043.1 GCA_031119195.1 Rickettsiella sp.
GGCCAGCACCCCCTCTCCGAACATCCAAAATAGGGTTCCCACTTCCTATGACTTATACCATAAATTCTAATGTTTGGGACCCAAACATGCGAGTTCCTTCTAAGTATAAAATATTTAGACAATCCCCGGAACACATCATTCTACTTTCCGCATTTGGTAATGAACAAATTAGAACAGACAATACTCGAGATATCAAAGGGATTAAATACATTAGAGAAGCTATAGAGCGGTTAAAAGCAGAAGGGCATCTTATACAAGCCTTTCATGCTAATAATATTCCCTCTCAAGCAATGAAATACATTCAAGTACAAGCTGATATTATTATCGATCAATTAAATTATGGTTCAATTGGAGCCAACGCTAGAGAAGGTATGATGCTAGCTAAACCGGTTATTTGCCATATTTCGCAAAAAATCAAACTTAACAATCCCGCCATGCAGACATGCCCTGCTATTGATGCCACTGAGAAAACCATCTATGTGGTTCTTAAAAACCTTATTCTTTCTCCAAAAGAAAAATTGCATGATATGGGTATAAAAGCCAGAACCTGGATGTTGAAATGGTACGATGCCGATGTTTGTGCTGAAAGATTTGAAAAAGTTTATGAACGTTTAATACAAAATTTAGCACCTTATTCACCTGATTTAATACCAAAATAGTTTTATATATGCTCTGCGCCATCCATCAACCCAATTTTTTTCCTTGGTTAGGTTACTTTGATAAAATTAGTCAATCTGATATCTTTGTTTTTTTAGATAATGTACAAATTCAAAAAACAGGAAGTAGCTGGGTAAACCGTACAAAACTAAATTGCTTTGGTAAAGAAAAATGGTTTACTTGTCCAATAAAACGTAAACCAGGTTATATCAAAATTAACCAAGTTGAATTTGCAGAAGGAAGTTGGAAAGATCGTTTAATAAACACAATTAGAAATTATTATAAAAATTACCCTAATTTTAAAAACTGTTGTAATTTACTATCAACTCTAATCCATGAAAAAAACACCGATAATTTATCAGAATTCAATATCTATATTATTAAAAATATAGCCTTTCATTTTGGCTATAAAACAACATTTATTGCACAATCTGATTTAAGCATCACGAGTAACTCCACTAACTTACTGATTGACATCTGTAAAAAAGTAGGCGCTAATGCTTATTTGTGTGGTGGTGGCGCATCCGGATATCAAAAAAATTTTCTTTTCAAGGCTAATAAAATTAAGCTTGTTTATCAAAATTTTTTTGAAAATACCAATAATAATAAAGTATTCACTCATGGACTTTCTATAATTGATCATTTAATGGAAAAACCAAATGTTTAATAAAATTTTTTTTTTACAACTAGCAAAGTCTATCAAAAAATACTTAGTTTCAAAAAAGACAATAAACTAAAAAATAATTTTTTTTTATGTAAAAATTTACAAGAAATAACTAAGTGTTTAAAAGTTAAACCAGTTTGTACCTGTCTAATTTCATTTGGCATAGGGGAAATTATTCCCAGCCACATACTTAAAACCTTTTCATTAGCAATAAATATACATGCAGCTTCTCCAGATTATCCTGGACGCGATCCGCATCACTTTGCAGCTTATGATAAGGTTGATATCTATGGTGCAACAGCACATTTAATGGAAGCTAGGGTCGACTGCGGAACTATTGTAGATATAGAACTTATAAAGCTAACGGAACCGAAAGATGCAATGCAGCTATTGACCTTAGCAAATGAATGTGGATATAAAATTCTTAATCGTTTATTAAAAAATATTCTCATAGATAAAAAAATACCAAAACCACTACAAATAACCTGGTCAGGAAAAAAAAGAAGGAGAAAACATTTAATTGAACTTTCTGCTATTTCACCTTATAGTTCTAAATCTGAAATTGATCATAAATATGACGCCTTTCAAAAAAATATTTCTCATAATAATTTGTTTTTAGATCTGTATAATTATCGCTTTAGATATGAAAAAAAATTGAATTCTACTGTTCAGAACAATGATTTTACTGAACATAAATATAAGGAATATTTAATAAAATTAATAGAAAACTATAAATTTTCTTTTTTTTCGAAAGATTATACTTCACACGCCACCGTTCTATTACGACACGATATCGATGTCTCCGTCCATCGCGCGTACAAATTAGCTAAAATAGAAACAGCATTGGGTATAAAATCCACTTTTTTTATTATGTTATATAATTGGTTTTATGATATAAGAGACCCTGAAATACGTAATTTAATCTTTGCTATCAAAAAAATGGGCCATAAGATTGGATTACATTTTGACGCTAGTTATCCGCTTAACACTAACTTTATAGACAAAGAAACACTCGCAAAAACAATATTGCAGCAAAAAATCGGATTAGAAACTATTTTATCACTTAAAATTACTATATTTAGCTACCATAATCCGACAATACTAGGTAATAACTTAATAAAAGACTTAGAAATTTGTGGAATGCTTAACGTCTATAATGAAACATTTATAAAAAATTTTAAATATTGTTCTGATTCAAATGGACTATGGAGATTTGATAAATTGGATGATTTAATAAAACCAAAACAATATCCTAAATTACACGTTTTAATCCATCCTGAATGGTGGACACCAGAACCTTTAACGCCTAGAAAAAAAATTTTAAGGGCATTAAATGGAAGGGCAAATGCTATGCTAAGCCGATACGATAAATTACTGTATGAAAATAAACGTTTAAATAGTTAAAGTAAAATACCTATACGATTGAAATGAATTTATCACTTAAAGTGCTATGGTTCTAGTTATAACTAATGCATTTAAAAAACTACTTAAAGCTTTCAGTTACCCGATTAGTAAACCTACACTGATTTTTAAGTTTTACTTCTGTAAAAAAATCATTCAATATTATTGAACCTCTTCCACAAGCTACATACCACTCATCAAAAATTTTAAATACTTGTCCAGGCGAGCCTACAATAGTTAATTTATTATTAAAACTTGCTTTAAAGATAATTACCTTACTAGTGTTAAAGAAAGTATATGCTCCAGCATAAGGCTTTGTAGAAGCTCTAATTAACCTCAAAATTTTCTCTGTAGATTGTCGCCAGTTAATCAAACTGTCCATTGGTTTTCTTTGACCGCAATAAGAAGGAATTCCAACTTGTTGGTACTTTTTATGATCACCTTGAGAAACTTTAGGCAACACTTCTTGAAGGATTTCTAAAACATAAAATTCAGTTTTTCTAATAAGTGTTGCAATATCATGCTTTTCCCCTATTAAAAAAGCACGTTGTGCATACAATAAACCATCATCTACTTGATCAGATAGTTCAAAATAACTAACTCCTGTTTTCGTTAATCCCAAAAGAATAGCCCAGTTTAGGGGCGCACCTCCTCTTAACTGAGGTAAAAGAGATGCATGAAATCCTGAGCATCCTTTAGAAAAAAGTAGTCTTAACCGTTTTGGCATTAGATGATACCAACCAGCAACAATAGCAAAATCGGGCTTTAATGGAATTAGATCTTGAATTGTTTCTTGTACTTTTATATAAGAAAAGACTGGTATTTTTCTTTTATTTCCCCAAACAAACATATCCTTAAAGCGAATATTTTTAATTACATCTTTATCATAACTAATATTAAAAATGCTTGGAACCGTCACGATTGCAGAAAGTGTATAATTGTTTTTAAACAAAAAATTCGCAATCGATACTGTTAAATCGGTCGCCCCAAACAATACTATTTTCACGGTAATCTAAAATAAAGCACTATCAAATAATTGATTAATATAAATTAATGACCATATTACTAGTCTATTATTTTTTTTTTGAGACGTATGCTCAGCTAAAATTTCTTGCAGAATATTTAAATTAAAAATTGAATTTACATGTATAATTTTCCTTTTTACGTAATCAATGCTTTCTCCTCTAAACCAAGAAGAATCAGGTGCAGAAAATCCTTGCTTAGTACTCATAGTAATTAACTCTGGCAAATAATTTACCAATGTTTTTCTTAGTAGTTTTTTACCATTTTTAAATTTTGTTTTTCTCTTTTCAATTATACTATTTTCATTAATAAAAGGAACTTTTAATAATGAATAGTCTAGTTGCATTTCTGCTGGTAATTTCATAGAGAAATTAACTAAATCGTTATCTAAAAAAGGAACTCGCGTTTCTAAACTATGCGCCATACTTAATTTATCTTCTACAACCAATAAACCATGAAGAAATGTCTTAGCTTCAAGATATAAACTATAATTTAAAAATTCTTGTGACCGCAATTTTTTTTTATATTTTTTTTTAATAAAAACACTAGCAAAAATATCACGTGTTTGAACGTGCTTTATATCTTCCCATATAGGTGAAAGTAAGTTTTTTAATGTTAAATTAGGGATTAATCGTTGCCATTTAAGATAATAACTATCTATAAATTTATCAAATGTTATTGCTTTCTCACTATAAAAATAACGCCAAGGGTAACCAGCAAATAGTTCATCTCCTCCACTCCCTGATAACACGACTTTACCAAATTTGCTCGCTAACTTAGCCGCATAGTAGTTTGGGTAACTTTGGCCTACTCTAGGCTCTTCTAAATGCCACACGAGCTTATTGATACAACGCTCCATATCTCCAGCCTTAAGAACCATCTCATAATGTTCTGTTTTAGCTAAATATGAAATATGCTCCGCTTTAGCACGTTCATCAAATGCTAACTCTAAACCACTGATAGAACTTAAATCAAACCCAATAGTGAAGGTACGCATATGGCTTAAATACTGACTTGCCACTATAGTAATAGCACCTGAATCAACACCGCCACTTAAATAAGCATTGACAGAAACATCGCTAATAAGTTGCCTTTTCACAGCAGAATGAAATAATCGATCAAGCTCTTCAATAGCCTCTTTTTCATTAATTTTTACCGATTGATTAAAATTAAAATCCCAATATTGATGTAATTCTATGCGCTTATTTAAATGGACTAGCCCATAATATCCTGGCATAAGTAACTTAATATCACTAAATAATGTTTTGTCTGTAAAAAAATTTTGAAAAGTTAAATATTCTACTAATGCTTCTTTATCAAGTAGAGGTTTACACAATAGGCTCGCTAAAATAGCTTTAATTTCAGATCCAAAAATAAATCGCTGTTTATTAATAAAATAATAAAAGGGTTTAATTCCATAGCGATCCCGGGCTATAAATAATTGATATTTTTGCTTGTCCCACACTGCAAATGCAAACATACCATTAAATCTATTAAGACATTTATCACCCCATTCAGTATATGCATTTAAAACAACTTCAGTATCTGTCTTAGAATAAAATCGATAGCCAAGTGCTTTTAATTCGTCACGAATTTCTTGAAAATTATAAATCTCACCGTTATAACTAATGCAATAGCGCCCATCTAGAGTTTGCATTGGTTGTTTACCTGCAGCACTTAAATCCAGTATAGAAAGTCTTCGGTGTCCTAATCCTAAATAATTATCAATGTAATATCCTTCACCATCAGGCCCACGATGCGCTATAGCATCTGTCATTGCTTTAATTTGTAGATACGATACAGGCTGTCGGTTAAAATTAAAGATTCCAGTAATTCCACACATAGTTAATTTTTTTGTGCTATACAGGTTATACCTGATAATTCGATTTTTTCATGCCTAATCGTTAAGTTATTTTCTTGGCACCACTTATGTACTTCCTCAATACTATGACGGTGTGAATTTTTAGGGGCGTACCAATCAAAATTAATATGATGCATCTCTTTAAATGAAAGATTTTTATTATAAAAGGCTTTAAAAATATACCAGTAAAAAAAACGCTGTAAATTAATTTTTCCAGCAGCTATTTCTAAAATGGGGATATCATTTGTAATTTCTATTTCAACATCTAATTCACCTAATTTTATACCTAATTCTGTTAGTGGTATTAAGGCATCCCAAACTTCGCTAGGATTTTTTTCAGCTAATTTTTTTCTAATATAATCATCACAAAATTCACGAATAGGAGCTTTTTTACAATATATATAAAACATAAAATAACCACCTGATTTTAAATGATTACAAAGTAGATAAAAGCTATTTTTTGTTGAATCCGTATGGTGAAGTACACCTTCTGCAAAAATGATATCAAAAAGGGGTGTCTTAAAAGGTAAAGCTTCCACACTTTCTTGAATAAATATCACATCTTTTATTGATTTTTTTTTAAATCTTTCTTTTGCTATAGTAATAGCATTTGATATATCAAGGGCTACATAACGAATTTTAGAAAAAAAAGTATCCCAGTACTCTAATGCTGATACACCTGCACCTGTTCCAACATCTAAAATAGTAGGTTTATCCAAAAAATTATTGAGTATAATATGTGGATCGCCATAGCGTTCTAAAAGCCACGTTCTAATTCTTGATAAAGATTTTTTCGAATTATATGTATTTATTTTATTCCATTTATAAGAAAAAATATTTTCAGTCTGTTTTTGTCTAGAACTTGTCTCAGGTAATTTTCTTTGGATTACACCATCTATTTTCTGATAAATTTGTTTACCAAAATTAATTTCTTGATTTTCATCCAGCTTATTTAGCTTAGTTAAAATATCATTAAATTTCATGAAACATCTCGATAACATAATCAAAATCTGATTTTGTCATTTTGTTATGTAGAGGAATAGCAAGTGTATTGCGTTCACAATCTCGTGCACCAGGAAAATCATCTTCAGATAATTTAAATTTTTCTTGATAAAAACTTAAATTATGGATTGCATGCGTACCTGGTCTGGTTGAAATTCCTTTTCTTAATAAAAAATCCATCAACTCATTTCTAGATATACTCAAGTGATCAGGATCGACATAACAAACAAAAGACTGCCAAGCATGCGAAGTACAATACATTGGTGTTTTTTGTGGTTTTAACCACGTAATTGCTTGTAAATGTTCTTTATAATAATTAGCCCAGTTTAGACGCTCTTGAAGAAAACGATCAAGTTTGTTTAGCTGCACTAAACCAACGGCTGCTTGTAAATCTGTCATGCGATAATTAAAACCAAGCATCTTAAAATCTGGAAGCATGTAGGGCTTAGCACTACTATGACGTATTTCCTCCGCTATATCTGCGCCATGATTACGCATTATTTCAGCTAAGTTGATCTGGTGTTTATTATTACTCGTTAACATCCCTCCTTCACCCGTGGTAATAGATTTACGAGGATGAAATGAAAAAGCGGCTAAATCACCTAATGACCCTGCTGAACGGCCCTTATAAGAAGCCCCTGCCGCACAAGCAGCATCTTCTATTATTTTTATCTGAGGAGGAAGTATGCTTTTGATACCATCGATATCTGCACACAAACCAAAAAGATGAACCGGGATAATCGCTTTAGTTTTTTCAGTTAATTTATTTGGAATATCTTCTAGCTTTATATTAAATGTCTCTGTATCTACATCACAAAATACTGGTTTTGCACCACAGTAAAGAACAACGTTTGCTGTTGCTACCCAGCTAAAAGCGGGAATTATTACTTCATCGTCCGGACCTATTCCCAAAGCCATTAACGCTAAATGCAGTCCTGTCGTACACGAAGTCGTTGCAAGCGCATAGTTAACATCATGTCTCAAAGCAAAAGCCTTTTCAAATTCAGCAACTTTCGGGCCCTGCGTTAACCATCCACTCAATAGCGGAGCACGAAGTGCTTGCCATTCTTCTTCATCTAGAGAAGGAGAGGCAATAGAAATATTTTTTAACTGCATTTTTTTAAATAAATCCTAGAATTAATAAAAAAGATATAATTAACAACATAATGCTAGGCCATTACTTTGACTCTTTGTGTATTAACTTGCTCTAAATGTTTATCGCGCCAGTCAATCAATTTTTTTAAACCTTCTTCCAAGCAGACTTCTGCTTTAAAACCAATTTCTGATATGGATTTTTTTGTGCACGCAATGCGATTTTTTACAAAAGTCAACCCTTCTGGTTCGTATTTTATTTTTAAATTGCTACCCGTAATTTTTAAAATCAATGTCACTAACTCTTTAATTGAAGTACGTATTCCGGTTCCAACATTATAAAATTGATCCGTCGTATCAGCCTTCATGGCACAAATATTTGCTTTTGCACAATCCCCTACATAAACGAAATCATAGGCTTGCGAGCCATCACCATAAATACAGGGTGAAAGTTTTTTATCTAAATTATCTAAGATCTTCATAATTACAGCAATATATACCCCTCGATAATCTTGGCGAGGACCGTAAACATTCATATATCGAAGACCTACAAAGGGTAACTTATATCGATGATAATACGCCTTGGCCATCGCTTCGCCTGAAATTTTAGTACAACCATAGAAATTCGTGTTAAGAAATGGATGATCTTCATTCATAGGCTCTTGAATCGCATCACCGTAAACAGAAGCAGAAGAAGAGTAAACAAGCCGTTTTATATTGTGTTTAACACACGCTTCAAGCACATTAAAAGTCCCTTCTATATTCACTTTAAAAGCTGAACGAGGAAATTCATGACATTGTAATAACCACAGTGCCGCGAAATGGAATATTCCATCTGCTCCTTTAAGAGCCTCATTCAAAATATCAGGTTGACAAACGTCTCCGCCCATTTCAAAAACTCGCACGCGTGGATCTTTGAGCGCCTGTCGCAAATTATCTATAGTCCCACGAGAAAAATTGTCATAAATAATAATTTCTTTGATATCCTCTTCTAAAAGTGAATCAATAGTATGCGATCCAATGAGACCAGCTCCACCAACAAATACAAACTTTTTGCCAATCAATTCCATTATTTACCTTACGTCCCATATAAAAATACAACTTAATGATTATAAACTAAAATATTTCTTATTTTTAGCAATACGATTTGATATATAACATATATATCTTTTAAAACCCTCAAAAATAAATATCAATTTACTTTTACCGCTATATTGTGAATCAAATAAAAAAACAAAAAAATTAATAATCATAAATTTAATTTCAGAAATAATAACATAGACATAATTAATTATAAAATTAGCTCGTTTTATAGCGTTTAAATCCTCAGTAATAATTTCGCTAAAAATATGGGTATTAATTAATTTTTTTTTATCTAACTTATCTAATTCATTTTCAACAAGTTGAGAGAGTTTTTTCTCAGAGAATGTTTGAGAAAAAATCAAATCATTGTAAGCTTTTGTGGTCAATTTATATAAAAAATCAATATCTTTTAACTTATTCACCACATCTGGGAAATTAGAAAAATCCTTATTTAAACAGATGTAATGAATGTTCTCTTGTAATATTCCATTGTAATAACCTGGAAATAATATCATTGCCGTATGTGCCGCTGCTGCTTCAAATATACGGGGTGAAATAGTGGCATAAGAAACATTATTTTCATACTGAAATAATAAATTTTTATACGCAAATGTAAAATCTATTTTTGGGTATAGAGCAAAAAGTTTCTTTACTTGTTTAGTTATCTCACCCGTTGCATCCCAAATACTCGCGCCACTTTCTGTCCCTAAAACAGCGCGCGCCGATAGAAGACAATTTATCCAGTTCTGGCCATAAATTCTTTTACTTTCTTGAAGGCTGATGTCACATTTTAAACCATATTGATTTGCTCTATTCATCACTCCTTCAGCAATTAAAATACGTTCTTGTGCTAAACGACCTAAAGAAAATGGATAAATTCTAGATCGATAAAAAATATCAACAGGTCGATTTTCCAACGGTGTAAATTTAATTTTTTGCAAGGATTCCGATACATATGCAGTTAAAACAGTAACTTTTTTAACTTTTTGAAGCTTTTCATGAAAATATACCTTATTTATAGTGTTACTATCAACCAAAGTAAATAATAAATCAATGTCTAAATTAATCAAGGTAGAGATGGTTTTATTTCCATTTACATACTCATCTTGCAAGAAAACAAATTTTATGCCATTAAACAACGAAATTTTCTCTTTTAATGAGTCAGGTAAATAATAATTATTGTATATTTTTATTGAATAATGAATACCAATAGCATCAAAATTATTAAGGTCTAATTTATGAAATAGCTTGAATGTTAAGGGGTTTTCTACAAACCAATGCAGACAAGAATAAGAGGTTATTGCTTTAATATGATCTTGAACAGCCATTGTATGATGACCTGTATCTGCCAAAAATAATACATTTTTCATACATTACTTTTATCTAAAAAAATAAAATATAACGATCTAACTAACCGTTTCATTAATTCTGGTATTATTCTGAATACGGATCTTCTATAAAGCTTTATTTTTTTTAACAAAATATCTTTTAGTTTAAAACTATTACTTGCTACAAGAAAACAATCTTGAGTGTAAGGAAGATTAATTCTATTTATTTTACGTAAACTCACCTCATTAGAAACTATACCATCAAAATTACAGATAAAATTTTTATAGGAATACAAATTATTTAATGCAATTTCATGATAAGCATCATCAGCAATTTTTTGTAATGTATCAATCGAGTGTATACAATCTATTACAGTGTTTATATTGCTAAAATCTTTCTTTAAGGGAATATAGTGCTGCCAAGCTTTTAGTATGCCTGAATACTCTCCTTCATAGAGTATTAATACCGTTTTCAATGCAATTGCTTCAAAACATCTTGGTGATATTTGATTCAATATTATTTTTCCTTCATGATTTTTTAAAAATAATTCATATATTTTTTCAAACGAGGCTAAAGGATGATAAATGCGATATTTTTCGACATGCTTTTCTAGTTCGCCAGTAAAGTCAACGATACTAGAGCCGCTTTCCACACCCAGCATAGTTTTACAGGAACAAATAAAATGAGTCCATTGTTTACCATAATAACGATTATTTTCTTTATAAGACAAATCGATCTGCAATTTATAGTTTTTTGTATACTTATAAAAAGTATCTACAATCTGGAATTTTTCTGCGCCTAATGATCCTAACCAAAAAGGAACTTTACGTGCCCTATAACCCACTTGAATTGGCCTATCCTTTAATAAAGGTACATTTTCAGAAAGTAAATTTTCTGGGATATACCCTGTTAACGTATTTATTTTTTTTAGTGTAGGAAATAAAGCAGTAGGATATACCTTTTCAATCTCTAAACTTGGTACACATGTATATAAAATATCAAATCCTAATTTTCTAATCTCTGCATGAATTGTATTAATTCTACGATATTCATCTTGTATAAAAACAACCTTTAAGCCTTTAAAGTTTGAAATATTTTTTTTGGCATTCTCAGAAAGATAAAAATTACCCAATAAGGAGAGTGAATAATGAACGATTAAAACATCAAATTTTTTCAAATTTAATTTTTCAGGATACGTTAAAATATTTGAAAATAGATAAATATGATGTTTTGAATACCTTGCAAATGCATCGATATGATCGATAATAGTCGACGCATTTTTGTTAGCAATAGGCCTATTACACATTAAAAGTATATGTAAAGCTTGATTCATTTAAGTATACATTCCCTAAGCGTTTCTATCTATAAATTCTATAAACCATAATTCCAAACATAAAGCCCCCCAAATTGCACGAACGTCGAGAGCATTGCTTTTTAAAAGCTGTTTTAGTCTATTTATATCAAATATACCCCGTTCTTTTGATTTTTTTGAAAATAATACCTCTTCAATAAATGTACGTTGTTTTCCATAGAACCATTCAGATAAAGGTACTGGAAAGCCCATTTTGTCTTTTCTATTAAGAATACGTTTTGGAATACTTGATTTAACTGCTTGACGAAAAATATGTTTCGTTTTGCCTTCTGAAAATTTAATTTTGTCAGGTATATAAGCTGAAAATTCAACTAAGTGATGATCAAGCAATGGAACGCGTGATTCCAATGAGGCTGCCATACTCATACGATCCTCGACTTGCAACAAAGCAGGCAATGAGGTCTTTAAATCAAAATATAACATTTTATTAAGTAAAGAGTTATTATTGTATTGATTAAATATTTTTTGAAATCTAGTGAAGCAATTTTCATTATGCAAATAACTTGAAGAATAAATTTCATTGTGAGTTTGTTTGCGATTAACCAAATGGAAATAACTGATATCTTCTTTACAAAAAAAACTTTTAGCTAAAAATGACTTTAACATTAATTTATAATTAGCTAACAAAACTAAATTTTCAGCGATTGCTGATAATGAAATTTCTTGCAAGTATGCTTTACCAGTAATCGCACTCGTAAGACATTTTTCTAAATAGGCGATTAAATACCTTGCATAACCAACGAATAACTCATCCCCCCCTTGTCCCCCTAAAACCACTTTAACATGCTTAGCAGCATACTTGGCAACATAATATTGTGGAATTATACCTGGACCAGCAGCAGGTTCATCCATGAAATAAATTAATTTAGGAAGAATAG
>JAVHYG010000044.1 GCA_031119195.1 Rickettsiella sp.
CCTCAAGTAAACTTACATCAGAAATTTTCAGCATGTCTTTAATTTTTGTTTGTATAATCTGTAAATTTTCTAGTTCTTTATTAGCTAATTTATGGGCTTTTGTAGAATTTTTAAATGGCGGGTTTTTATTTAAAGATTCTATCCTTTCTTGAGCAAGCGTGTTAATTGCATTTAAAGTTTTGCGACATTGTTCAAGGTCTGCAAGTGCTAGTGTGGAAGTAGCTAGATTTGCATGATAGATGGCTATGTTTGAAAACGACTGAGTAAGATTTGCTAATATTTTAAATAGAGTTGATACGTCATCTAAGGCATCTTTTACGGTTACGTTGTTAGCTTCAGAAATTTGTAAATCAGAAAATCTTTTTGACAACAATGCTTTCTTTTCTTTTGTATCAGCATGTAGCTGATTATTTTCTTTTAACAATTCTTTCAACACTTGTATGTTTGTCTCATAGAGTGATTTAAGTTTTGGCGCTAGTTGTTGCGAAGCATAATAAAAATCATTATCTGAGCCAGGTATAAATTGATCACTAGACAAAGTAGTGGAATTAGTGCCATCAGATGAACTCGAATTACGAAGGGTGTCATAAGAAGTCGTAGTAATTTCCGTGAGTTCAATGCTAGTTTCAGAATTATTGGTTTTTTTTCTACGGTCGTAGCATTCAAGAAGAAGATTGCTGGCAGCATTAGCAAAAGTATTAGCGAGATAACACCCTATCGCGGTTGTTGTATCAGAAGCTAAAAAACAATTAGCTGCGATAAAAAAAGGTGTAATAACCCGAGAAACAATTTTCCCATTGTAGTATTGTCCTAATTTCTCGCTAATAAGAGAAAAGGCTATCATAGAAAAGAAAGTAAAAATCTTCCATTCAATTGTTATAGAGTCTGTTTCACCCTCAAGATTTTTCATTAGCGAAACGAGTAGAGGAAGGCTTGCAGCTCCAGAAATAAGAATAGCTGGAATAAGAATTTTAAGGGTGTTAAAAACGAAAGGGCGACAATATTTTTCGCAGGGCGCTAACAAAAGTTCATAGCCCCTTATCATAATGGGCGTCATTCCTCCTAGTAAAAAGGAGCCGCCTAATTCTAAGTAAGGGAACGTAGAGGGAACTACAGGACGAATAGTGGGGCTGCTTAATGTGTTATTTAGACCGTCCCCATGAATGATAGCTGTAGTATTTTCTATGGGAAAGAAAGAGGAACTACTATTGATTGTAGGCAAAGTGGCAGAACTAGAGGTTGGGGGTAGTGCTAATGAAGTATTTCTATAAGTTGGAGTGGTGTCAATTATTTGCGTTGGATCAGTATGCGAAGCTTCTGTTGCATTTATGATGGGGACGTCATCAGTTTGCAATGGCGACTTACAAATTAAGGGATCGACACCTGCATCAAGACAAGCGTTCATTATTTTATACAAATAATTTTCGCCATGTTTTGAGATACCGGGGGTTATATAACTTGCAAAAAGATCTTTTGCATTAGCGGCAAAATCAGGATTTTTGAGTAAATCAAAAATTTTGATTTGTAAACCCTTCCCGTTATCTCTATTTATGCTTTCCCATAGACCAGCAGAATCGAAAAGAGACATTAAAGAACTTTTAGTACATAATTTTCTTTGTCGACACAGTTCAAGTGTGTCAAGCAAAGCGGACTCGACCATAGAAGCGTTTATTGTTGGTGTTTGATGAAGCTTTTTATTAATTATATTAGAGAAACTTGATATAAGTTTATTATTTAATTCAATAGTATTATTTTCAGTGACTAATTTTTGTAAAATATCTGCAGCCTTTCTAATTTGCAGGGTATTTTCTGTGCCTTTTCCAAATAGTTTCATAAAGTATGAAAAATTTTCTATGACTTGTTTGTTAATTTCTACAGTTGGAACATCCAAAAATTTATTCAAAATAAAATCAAATTTTTGAGAAAGCATATCAGAAAGAGGTGACATTTTTTCTTTTGGAATAAATTTATAGCAATAGTCGATAAACTTAATGGCTTGTTCAATATGGTTAGATTTAAGATCTAATGTTGGAAATGCAGCAAATAAATCGTTTAACGTTTTTATTTTTATATCATCTGGAAGTTGAGTCCATATATGATGATTTTGTAGAATTCTTATATCGAAGGCGTCGAGTGCTTTGGTAGGCAATACCTTGGCAGCAAGAAAGCCATTAGCTTGGTAGAGGGTGCGTAGTTCTTCTTGGGAGAAATTAGAAAATAGGCCGCTATTTATTTTTTCTTGTAAATTTAAATATAAGTTTGTGGACTTACGGTTAATAGTATCTGTAGCATTACGTAAAGCAAGATCCCATTCTCTATAGTTCCCTATTCTTTGTTTATGAAGAAATAGTTTAATATCTCTTAAGCGCTTTAATTCGGTTTGCAGTGTGGCTTGTGGATTGCAATTTGCTTGATTAAAACAATCTACTATGTGTTTGCTAATACTATCAACGACTGCTTGAACATAGTTAAGAATATTATACTTGTCGTTATCATCTGATAGCTTATGCGTGGCGTAATAGTCATATACTTGTTGGATATAAGGAGAACTAAAGATAGATTCACCTTTCCAACCTGCTTTTTCCCACGTTTCAGGCGCTTGAGATTTTATTGTAGCTATTACAGGATAAGTTTTTTTACCATTATTATAAGCATGTGGGTGATGCATACGAATTCCTTAAGTTTTATTATTTTTATTAGAATTATTACAAATTTTATTTATTTTTTTTATAAAAAAATTGTTATAAAGTAGTTTGATAGTAGATCTAAAACCTTAAGGAATTATGAATAAGTAATTTTATTATAAAAAAAGATATGAGATTTTTTTTATATCTTTTTTGGTTTAACGCTTTAAGTTTTATAAGTTATTTATCTATTATTTTTTTTCGACTATTCTAGTCTTAGCTCAAGAAATAAAAAGAGTGGAAAAGAAAGACTATGTCGCTTAGTGAAAGTTCATATTACGAGTTTCTTTATTGTTTACACAGGGTTATCTCGAAAGTTTTATAAGAATCTTATAGTCACAACCATTTTTTACTTAATATATTAAATCATAATCTTTAACCAAATTTAATTTTAAAAAAAAGTCTGATTTTTTAAGGGTTAATAAATTCTTAACTTTACTCACTTATTATTTCCAGGATTTTATCAAAATTGAAAAAATTCCCTTGGAGATCAGCTATGGGTAAGCGGTATACGAAATTAGTAAAACTGTTTGATTTGGAGATGCAGAACTCCTTCGTAAGTCAAAAAGTTGCTAATTTTAAAAAAATTAACTTATTTTTAGAGAAGAATAAAAAAAAACCACGTTTCCATGCTGAAATTTTGCAATTTTATTTTTATCTACAAAGTTTTAATGCCAAAAATGAAAATGATTACAGATACGTTAATCCTTTCGCTATTACAGGTAAATCAGCAGAAAACTTTGTGCAGCTACTTACAAACGTAGAATCGTTTTTATTTTCAAATACAGCTGTCCTTGAAGCATGGAAGCGGTTAGAAAAAACAAATTTAAACTGTTCTCAGCATGGAAATTTTACATCGTTACATAATCAAAAAGAGGCTTATCGGCAATCTTCTGATTTAAATAAACAACAAGCTTTACGTTTATTTGAATCTACAAAAGTCCATGTGTCGCAGAAAGCACATCTCGAACAAGGAGATTTTTTTATAGCATTTAGAGAATCTACCAGTTATGTTAATGCGGAAAAAGTTAAAACTGTGATTATCGATCCAGCTGTTCAAAGGGTAAAAAATACGGTGGAAACTTTAAAAACAGTCTCTATAAATTCTGTAAAACAGGGTTGGAATACTGTTTGGGAAGGTGTAAACACGCCAGAGATAATAATGAAAAATATCGGAAAAATTTTCAATGCAAATACTATTCCAGTTAGCCTATTGCTTGCTGCAGGTTATCCTGCTGCAGCGATGAGTTTTGCACAAAACAATGATAAAGGAAAAACTCCTAAAAAAAGGAGTGTTATCCGCTCACCTTATTTAAAAAGAATAATTAATGCACAGTCCTATAAAGATTGGCCTCAGTATCATCCTTATCTTAATGAGATTATAAAGGCGCTTGAAGAAGAATTAGTACTAAGTCGAGATCGCTTAGCATATCCCATTAAAAGTAAAATTTTTTGGTTTTTAAGAAATTATGATAAGCCGTATACGCACGAACAATCTAAAAAAATCTATCAAATAGTGAAAAAAGTTCTTATTGAAAAAGATAGTGAATTACTTGCGTTGAAAGAAAATGATCTTAGTATATTAGAAGATATACTCATTCTTGCGAGAACAACGTTTCCAGATTCTGAAAAAGATTTTACACTATTTAATTTATATATAAATGCCGCAAAAAATAATAAATCGTTAATTTATACAAAAAAAGCAGGAACTTTTATTACTCAGCTATTTGATACATGCTCAACGTATTTTCCAGAGTCAATAAATTCTATGGCGGAATTATTAAATTTAATTGAGCCAATTCAGTCGCTTATTGAAACGCATTTGGTATGGAATAAAAACGATCCAGTTGCTATGTTAGTGCAATCCTTGAGTTTTTTGAAAAAAATAAGAACAAAATATAAATTTAGTGCTGAACTTACTAAATATATTGATGAATATTCAAAAGAAATCAGTGAAAAAGCTATTACTTTAATTCCAGTTAAGTTTTTTGATTATCCTGAATCGTTGCTCAAAGAGGATATTGGCATGGCTTATGTGACAGGATTAAAAGCGTCTGAGCGTAGCTTGTTTAAAGGCTTGTATGCAATAAGGACTCCTAAGGATATATTACCTCATTCTGAGACGCAGGGGATTCGTGGCGCGGGTAGATCTCCAGACTTCACTATAGAGCTTAGTTATGATCGACTTTCGAATGCAAGGAAAGTGAATGCGTTTCAGATGGCAAAAGAAACTTATTTTGAACTGAAAAATCTCATGATATCACTGGGTTTAACTAGTGTGAGAAAAGGGCCTATTAATATCCAAATTAAATTATTTAATGATAGCAAACATTTCGAACGTTATGGCTATATGGTTTTTGACGTCGATAGTAGTGGCGGTGGTATTTGTATACCCGGTGAAGGTGATACGGTTGGTATTTCTTTTATTTATCAAACGGAAGAAGGATTTCTGAATTTTAAGCATGAAGTTACCCATGCACTTATGATGTATTTTTTCGGAAGAAACTACAGTGCACTTGTTCCTGGAGCTTTTGTAGAAGGTATTGCCGATTTTATCGATAAAGGAAGCGTAAATGCAAATAAAATGCGTGCGCTTCGTGTGATGTTAGAAAAAAATGAAATTAAACCTTTATCTGAAGTGGTGACCTTAAATGAAGGTGGCTCTATTGTTTATACCTGGGGTTATTTTTGGTTAAAGTATATGATTGAGGTAGGTGCTCAAGAAAAAATAGCACCTATTTTTAGTGCAATACAAAAACAAAATAAAGCAGAAATTACACGTATAATCGATGAATATGGACGCACGGAAGCTAATCATTTTGAACAATGGCTAGTTAAGCTAGATCAAGCTTATATAGCAGCAGTTCCAACACATTTGGCTGCTCATGCTAAATATAGGCAAGATTTACCAAAAAGTCAGGAATTGTTACAATTTATTAAACGAGAAAAAGGTTTAACATTTATTTTTAAAAATGGTACTGTTTTTTCAATGGAACAGGACAAATTATTTGTTTATAGAAAAAATGCAGATGCAAAAAAAATTGCGGATGATGGTGACTATTATTGGTTTATGGAAGCATTAGCGATTGATGTCATTGAAACCAAACTAAAGCAACTTGGTGCACGAGATAAAACAGTATATCAGGAAATAGCTCGGTATATGTTGGGACGGGAACTAGATAATTATTCTGATGCTTATACTGAAAAACAAATTGTTAATATTCACACTGCGAAAAATATCTCATTACGCGACGATCCAGAGATTGCATCGGCGTTGGAAGACTTTATTTTACGCACGAATGAAAATCTACATTGGAGGTTAAACCATGCTTATCCTAGAGTTGATAATCTTAATCATAGCTCGTTTGAAAAGATTCTGAAATTAGAAATAGAAGAGCGGCAAGAGAGAAAGCATGCTGAAGAAAATGCTGCTAACTTAGATAACCCTGTAGCAGAAGAACCTCTTAAACACGACCTTAATAAAAAGACAACTAATACGCATGCTGAAAGGATTAATAGCTTTTCAGTCCTACCCAGAGAAGTCGTTGCTTTAAAAAATGCACTTTATGTGAAAGATAAAAATAAGGCAGCGGAATTAATTTCACAAATAGATTTTAATAGATTTTATATCAATACACAATTTAAGGGTGATAATGATAATACCCTTTTACACTTAGCAGTGCTTGCTGATGATCCTCATGTTGTGTGGACTCTTGTCTACAAAGGCGCTAGTTTAGGGGTTAAAAACGCCCAAGGTAAATTACCTTATGATCTTGTTACAGCTAAAAATGAAGATAATATTGCCCATTTTATTAATGATGCATTACACCGTCGTAAAGAACCTAAACATACTTTAGATCCTCAAACTTCACCCATAAATACCTTCATTAAAACAACCCAACCTCCATTGTTTGTAGAAACAACAAAGAGTTCCTTAAATGAACCTATTTCTACAGTTCAACCGCAGATAAACGATGTAAATAATTTACCTGTGATAATAGGAGTGAGTGCGGCTGCATTTGCTTTAGTAGGATTAGGATTAGGTTATTTTTTCTATCGAAGAAGTGAAAATCATAGAAAAATAACTACAAAATTGAGCGCTAGGAGAGAACAGTTAGTTATTCAGAATGTTCCTATGCAAGTTTTTTCTACAGGAAATTCAAGTGCGTTAACACAGCTCAATTCTGTAAATGAACCGTTACTTCAAACTGAAAATTTTGAACGGGAAAGGTTAAAAAAGCTTGATGATGAGAATTTAGCGTTATCATCTTCTGATGAAGATTATGTTCTTTCTGAACAGTATATTCAGTCTCTTCCTCCTCCTCCGGAAGTTTTTTTGAATCAACGCCTATCTCATACTAGTGATAGTACAAATAGTAATAAAGATTCTGGTAGAGGTAGTTGTTTACTTGAAACTTCAATTAGAAGTAATACAGAAAAGGACATGATTTTTTTTCGATTAACAACTGTCAAAGCTAAGCTTGAATTGCTGCAAACTAAATTACAAGAATTTCCAAAGCGAATTCGTCATCTACCTGCATTCCCTAGAATGTTTGCAGATCCATTAAATACAATTTTGAATAATCTTAATGCGGCAATGCTTAGTTATGACCAGTTAGCTGAAATAAGCTTAAAAAGCTTTGTAGCAGAACATGATAAAAATAATAATAACAGCTTGAAGACTATTGAACATTATTTAAATTTATTGGAAACAAAAGAAAATAAAATTGATTCTTTTCAGGATGAATTAACAGTACAAATAAATTATATAAAATTTTTAACACAAAAATGGTCTGAGGTATCATCGCCAGTTTTTTTTGTAATTGCAGGGGATGAAGTCGCAAAAGAAGATTCACGTATTTTGCTTACAAGAAAAACTATGGTTTTAGCCAGAAATTATTTTTGCAAATTAGAAAGATTAACTTCTTATAAAGGAATAGAGTTGGCGCTAGATCTAGATAGGATTACTATTGCTTTACAAGCCTTACAAGCTATTTTTTTTCAGGCAGCTTTAGAAAATATTACAGATCAACCATTCCACGAAAAACCGTTGCAATTAAAAGAACAATGTAAGCTGTGTGCGGCTAATTTTTCTAGTGCTACTATGCAGTTAAAAGTATTAGACTCTCAAATATTAAATATAGAAAATAAAGAACTTAGAAATAATTTTTATAAAATATGGGAAGAATTTAGAAAACTATGTGAACAACAAAATTATTTTTTCACCAATAGGATCGATAGTATCAATGCAGAAGAAAGAGGCGTTAAAAAAGGTGAGCAAAAAACGCTTGAGTTTATTAAAAAGGGCGCCATCACACATTTACCTTCAGCGAGTTATCAGACAGTTACCAGTCATGAAACATTAGAACAAACTATTAACAACTCAAAATCTAATGTAACACCAATATCATCCAATAGATATGCATTCCATACTCAGAGTTCTTGTAACGCTAGTGGTAAACACCCTGTCCAATTGGATGACTTTCAAAGACCTAAAATAGGATAATAATTTTTAATAATATAAAATGGTAAAGAGGATATATGATTAAATAAGTCTTTAATTTTTAAGCTTTTTTTAGATGGAAAAGGATGTAATATAGATGCAACGCTTAAGATTATTAAACTGTTTATGCGGACAAATAAAAGCTTTACTTCCTATTTTATATCCTTGTATGAAAGTTTGCTGGCTATGTATGGCCGGCAGGCCTGGTGGCCAGCTGATAGCCCTTTTGAAATAATGGTTGGTGCTATCCTCACTCAAAATACTAGCTGGTCAAATGTTGAAA
The DNA here is from genome assembly GCA_031119195.1 of Rickettsiella sp. Lineage (GTDB taxonomy): Bacteria > Pseudomonadota > Gammaproteobacteria > Diplorickettsiales > Diplorickettsiaceae > JAVHYG01. The sequence goes on from JAVHYG010000044.1 coordinate 8,471, forward strand.
AGGCTTTAAACAAACTTAAGCAAACGATTCTTTTGACGCCTGAAAATGTCTTATTACTTTCTCAGGATGAATTGGAGCACTGTTTAAAACCAGCTGGTTTTTTTCGCGTAAAAACACAACGTTTACAGTTTTATTGTCGTTGGTATTTATCGCAAGGGGCATATAATGGCTTACAGCAATTTACTACGCTAGAGCTGCGTGAGCTTTTACTGCATGTTCATGGCATTGGGCAAGAAACAGCAGATGATATTTTATTATATGCGTTGAGTCGCCCTGTGTTTGTGATAGATGCCTATACCCGACGTTTATTACAACGTTTACAGATTATAAACGGGAATGAAAAATATGAGGCCTTACGCTGTTTGTTTGAAAATAACTTATCGAAAAAAGTGGACTTATATAATCAATTTCATGCCTTGATTGTATTGCATGCCAAACAACGTTGTCGTAAAACTAAACCAGACTGTAAAAATTGTAAGCTTACTGAAATGTGTTTTTTTACTAAAAGTACTTGATGACTAGCTTACTTAACTGGCGATTTCGTGGATGTGTATGATTACATTTTTGCGGTTCCTTGTGCCAAATTCCTAATTACTTTAAAAATATGTAAAAAAGTTATTCTGGTTCTTCATAAGATTCATGCATCTTTAAGTGGTTTTCATCTGCAAACTTCATAATACATTCAAATACTTCAGGATTAGTTTCTTTGAGTCGCGGATCGATTATCAGACATTTTGCATGACTTTCACTATCTACGATAGGGCGAAGTTGCGGAGAATAGGCAATGCGTCGATTATTAAAGCTAGCTAAACAACCACACATGCGTTCTGCCCAATCACTGGGACGAAATTTTTCACCACTTTCAGTAATTCCTTCAATAACAATTCGTTTTTCTTTGGTATGTTTATGTGTTGTATTTTCTAACATAAATGTTCATTCTTATATACTGAATTAATTTTACAGTAATATTATATGATTAACTATGAGTCTGTGGATGACAAATTATTGTCAATATTATAGAGCTGATAACCACGTTGTGCTTTACTTTGTATCTCTAAACTAAGAGGAATTGATTGTTTGAGGATTTCCGCTACTTTATTAAGTTGTTTTGCATCACCTTGTTTTAATTCTAACTCAATTTCATGTAAAGGTATTGTACGTCGTTGTGTATTTACACTACCTACATCTAGAACTAGTTCTATTTGTGTGTTTTCAATCTGTAAATTCCAGGCTGTTCTTTTAATGTTGGTATTAAATAATTCAATTAAAGCTTGTTTACCAATAATAGAATCGAGTTTTTTGAAGATTGTTTTATCTTCAAAAGAATGAATGCATGGAACTACATCTTGTATGGGTTGATCCCATTCATGGCGGTGATGGAGCTCGTCTATTTGTTCGCCTGCGGTTTTTAACGTTTGTATAGTCACATTTTCTGTTTCTCGAATACGCAGTGAAAGTCCTTGTCGCCATAATCGTAAATCCGGGGTATCAAAATAACGACTGATTAATTGCTCGGAATAAGGTGTAAGGTTATTAGATTGAATTAAAAGAGGATGTCGTTGCAATAGTGCCGTATGGGCGGGATCAATAGTTAATTTCAATTCAATTTCGAGAAACATAAATAGGATTATATTGATAATTCAGTTTATTTTGGGGTTGTCGCGTTGATTAAACAACTGTTGATACTCTTCAATTTCATTTTGTTGGGATTGCGATTTATTAAAATTACTTTGGTCAAAAAGACATAAGAAGGTATCAATTTCACTGACGTAATTTCCAGCGGTTTTAAAACAGTTCATAATTGACATCATGTTGTGCTCTCGATAGCGATACGCAGTTCTTTTATAGCTTTTTGTTCAAGTTGGCGTACTCGCTCTGCAGATACTTGATAGCGATTTGCTAATTCTTGTAAGGTCGCTTTAGGTTCAGCAAGCCATCGTTCTCTAATGATAGCTTGGGCTCGGGGATCTAATTGGGCGAGCGCGTGATGTAAATTGATTTGATTAGACTCTGCCGAGTCACTGGCTTCTAATAAACGAGCTGGATCATAACGGGTATCTTCAAAATGGATATTGAGTAGGGGATAACTAGTTGATTTGGAATCCGTATTTTCGTCGGCGCTAATATCTAAGCTCATATCGTGAGAAGCTAAGCGAGCTTCCATTTCGCGTACAGTTTCAGGTTTTACACCCAGATCTTGTGCTACAGCTTCGATCTCTTTTTGGTTGAACCAGCCCAAACGCGACTTCATTTTGCGTAAGTTAAAAAATAATTTACGTTGTGCTTTAGTGGTCGCAACTTTAACGATACGCCAGTTTTTTAATATAAATTCTTGAATCTCTGCTTTAACCCAATGGACAGCAAAAGAGATTAATCGAACACCAACTTTGGGGTCAAAGCGTTTGACGGCTTTCATCAGACCGATATTCCCTTCTTGAATAAGGTCAGCAAGGGCAAGTCCATAGCCCATATACGTTTGTGCAATATGTACCACAAACCGTAGGTTAGCAATGATTAGTTTTTTTGCGGCGTGCAGATCTTGATGGTAATAATAGCGTTCTGCTAATTCGGTTTCTTCTTGTGCAGTTAAAACAGGAATTTGTCTGAGTCGCGCAAGGTAAGCATCTGTGCTAGTAGTAGGGAGTGCGGTATAAAGTTTTTGTAAATGCGTATTATTCATCGGGACTCCATCTTGCCTTTCGAATTGTTTTTAGCCGTTCACTTGACTGTATAATGTGCTAGAGTATATCGCAATCGTTTTTTTATTTCATCTATTTTTAGACCAACTAACGTTGATAATCGTTATGGCTGAGTTACCTATAAAACGTCGTACGAGTTTAATAGTCAAAATCGGCTCAGTCTTCGTCGGTGGTGGGGGTCCTATCGTTGTTCAGTCAATGACTAATACCGACACAGAAGATTGTATAACGACGTCTCGGCAGATTATTGAATTAGCCAAGGCGGGTTCCGAGCTAGTGCGAATTACTGTCAATACAGAAAAAGCCGCTAAGCAGGTGCCATTTATTCGTGATAAGGTGAGGCAAGCGGGCTGTTTTGTTCCTATTGTTGGGGATTTTCACTACAATGGCCATCGTTTATTACGAGATTATCCCGCTTGCGCAAAGGCTTTGGATAAATATCGTATCAATCCAGGTAATGTGGGTTATGGTGATAAACGCGATAAGCAGTTTACTGATGTTGTTGAAATTGCGCTCAAATTTAACAAACCTATTCGTATCGGTGTAAATTGGGGAAGTTTAGATCAAGACCTCAGTGCTAAGCAGATGGATAAAAATGCCAAACTGATCCATCCGCGTTCTGCGACTGAGGTGCTTCGAGAGACCCTTGTTTTATCGGCTTTAATCAGTGCTGAGTTGGCAGAAAAAATAGGCTTGCCAGCTGATCGTATCATTTTGTCGTGTAAAGTGAGTCGCGTACAGGATCTGATTGCCATTCATCGCGATTTGGCTAGCCGATGTGTCTATGCTATCCATTTAGGTTTGACAGAGGCAGGTATGGGGTCCAAGGGTGTTGTGGCAACAACCGCTGCTTTAGCTGTTTTATTGCAAGAGGGCATTGGTGACACAATTAGGGCTTCTCTAACCCCTGAACCCGGTGGCGATCGAACTCGGGAAGTTACTGTTTGCCAACAGATTTTACAAACTATGGGTCTTCGTAATTTTATGCCTTCAGTTTCAGCCTGTCCGGGTTGTGGCCGTACGGGAAGTAGTTATTTTCAGCAACTAGCTAATGAAGTTGAAACCTTTCTTAAAGCTCGTTTGGTGGAATGGCGCAAAGAGTACCTTGGTGTAGAAGAGTTATCGGTTGCTGTGATGGGATGTATTGTCAATGGCCCGGGCGAGAG
>JAVHYG010000045.1 GCA_031119195.1 Rickettsiella sp.
GTTCACCATCGGCTATTAATAATTGTTTATTGGGTTGCATAACCTCCCAACGAAAATGCCCAGGCCGTTGTAAAATCATTTTACCACTCGTTTTCTGTAAAATTTGCCCTCTACCATCCATCACGGTTTGAGTAAAATTAGCTTGAAAGCCGTGTAATCGATTTAATAAATGCGCTAATTCATCAGATGCTGAAGCTGCCCAAAGGGCAGGGATTGGTATCAATAAAAAAAATAGTAGTAAAATTTTTAATCGAGAAAATTTCATACCTAAATTGCTCCAAAATAGTTACTTGACCCTATCTAATCGACTACCCACCGTCAAGCAATGCTTTATAGTCGATTAAGGAAGAAAAATCACTTAAATTAATTTGCTTGAAGTAAGGAAAAAATCCTAAGCAAGGAATAGGCAGTGAAGCCTTAAGAAACTCAACATTTTCTATAACACACTCCATAACAGAATCCACTTGATTAGCTATCCATCCTATTACTGGAAGATTGCATTGCTGAAGATATTTCCAGCTTAATAAAGCTTGGTTTAAACAACCCAAACGCAAACCCACCACAAGAATACAGGGAAATCCCATACCCCGAACCAAATCTGTAAATAACTCTTTTTCATTCAAAGGGACACAGACACCGCCTACACCTTCAACGATACGGTAATCTACGGGGATGGTTAAGGAAGGCCGACAAGCTTCCAGTATAGTTGAAACAGTAAGCGAACAATTTGCCCGAGTAGCAGCAATATGAGGCGCTATCGCCTCAGCAAAACAAAAAGGATTGACCTGATCATACTGCAAACGAATACTGGCGGCATTTTGTAAACTTAATGCGTCCTCGTTCCTTAAGCCCTCTATTGTCGATTGTGCGCCGCTGGCAATTGGTTTTAATCCTATTGTGCAATAACATCTTGTTTTTAACCCGCTTAACAAGCTTGTTGCAACAAGTGTTTTTCCAACGCCCGTATCCGTACCTATAATAAAAAAACCTTTACTAGACGTCATTTAAATTTATAAATTTATCGATATTATTTTTCATAAGGAATTTTCAATTTTTTTACGACCAATGATGTCATTAACAGATATTTTTATTTCGCCTTCCTGATCCTTTTCAATAACTTTACGTGGAATAGCCCAAGCATGCCCATAAATAATTTCCCAGGTTGCCGGTAACTTTCCAGTTTCATTCCGAAATCCTTCGTAGGATTGAATTAAAATTTGTATAGATTTTTTAGATGTCAAGCCACGTTGTCTATCGACAGATAAATTTTGTACTCCAAGCGCTTTAAGATCTTTCATTAAAGAAAAAATATCTGAATATAATAGTGTAAAATAATCTACATCCATAACGGGATCAACAAAGGCGACTTGCAGCAATGCATCACCCAGATCATGTATATCCGGAAACACATGGACGTGCGGATTATCATCGACCTGAGCCCAACAATAACGCAGCTCTTTTAATGTATCCGCTCCTACTATGGTAAATAGTAATAAACCACCAGGTTTCAAAATGCGATAAAGTTCATTAAGCGTTGCCGAGAAATCTATACTCCAATGCAACATCAAATTAGAATAAATTAACTCAAAACTATGATCGCGAAAAGGTAAGGATTCTGACTGACCGCCTAACCAATGAAGCTTAGAAAATTCATCTTTTTTTTCCTTGTAGCAAGCTTGTCTAAGCATTCCATACGACTTATCGAATCCAATTATTTCAGCCTCTGGATAGGTTTCTTTTAAGAAGTAAGTAAAATACCCAGTTCCACAACCTAAATCTAAAATTGTTTGCGGTTGAAGACGAATCCCTTCTAAACGTTCCAGCAAAGTATTGCCCACTGTTCGCTGTAATACAGCCGCCTTATCATAGGTGTGCGCTGCCTTATCAAAACGAAAAGCAATTTTTTTTTCATCGAGTTGATTTAACATAATGAATCTGCGATTAAAAATCTGCCTGCTTATACTTATAGTTTAAATAGTTCGCAGTTTAATTTGCGCAACATAGTGCACTATATTCGACGCTTTTTAACCCTCGGGCTATTTGTTCTAATAAGCTATCGATATTTTTCTCTGAATGCAATGCATTTAAGCTTATCCGTAGACGTGATGTTTTTTTAGGAACTGTTGGCGGACGAATCGCATTTACTAAAAAACCCTTTTTTAATAAATACGTGGCCAATTTCATAGTCTGTTCGGGGTCACCAATCAATAGGGGCTGAATTGGTGTCAGGGACTCCAAAAAGGGTAATTCTAACTGCTTAGCAACACATTTAAAATGCTCAATTAAACTAATTAACTTTTCTCTACGCCAATTTTCTTTCTGTAATAGTCGTAAATTGGTGTGAGTAGCTTTAGCTACAGCCGGCGGTAATGCCGTTGTATACATGTAAGGGCGTGAAAATTGAATTAGATTTTCTATTAATGCTTCACTTCCTGTTGCAAACCCGCCAAAACTCCCTAAGGCTTTACCAAATCCACCTGATAAAATATCCGGCTTTAACCCAAAATGTTCACTAATTCCTCCACCTTTTTTGCCCAATACACCCAATCCATGGGCATCATCTACTAATAACGTGGCTGAATAATTTTTTGCTATTGCAATTAGATCCGGTAACTCAGCTAAATCACCATCCATACTAAACACCCCATCGGTAACAATGAATGAGCGTGCTGGGCTAGAAGTGACTAGTTTTTCTAAACTCAAAATTTTTTTATGCGGGTAACGCTTAAAAGACGCACCAGAAAGTTTTGCTGCATCGACTAAAGAAGCATGATTAAGTTTATCACCAAATACATTATTATGACGAGTTAATAAAGCGGTTAAAATACTCAAATTAGCCATATAACCAGTAGAAAACACCAACGCACGCGGATAACCTGTAAATTCAGCTAATGCTTCCTCCAATTCACAATGAATACGACTATAGGCACCTAAAAAATGGGATGAACTACTACCCAATCCAAATTCTTCAACTGTTTGTTTAAAAGAGTTAATAGCGTCAGGATGCTGAGCTAACCCTAAATAATCATTTGAGCAAAATGAAACGAGAGTTTTTCCCTTATAAATCCGTTGTACACCTGAAACACCTTGCAAAACGGATCGTACTCTATAAAGCCCTGCCTTTTTATGTTGTGTTAAAACAGACTCCAAACTTAATGGCATAGACTTAATTCAGTATCAACTTGCACCGGGATTAAACCAAGTCTTTCTAACAATAGACGATCTTGATCGGGCGCAACGTTTGTTGTTGTTAATAATTTCTCACCATAATGAATCGAATTTGCCCCAGCAAAAAAACATAGGGATTGTGCCTCTTCACTTAAACTATCACGACCAGCCGATAAACGCAGCATGCTAAATGGCATTATAATACGCGCTACGGCTACCATACGAACGAATTCAAAAGAATCAACTGCAGGTTTATTGGCTAAAGGTGTACCTGGAATAGGAATTAATTTATTTAAAGTAACACTTTTAGGATGTTCGGGCAGATTAGCCAATTGTCGTAATAAACCTATCCGATCTTCCCGTGTTTCACCCATTCCGATAATACCACCACAGCAGACCTTAATACCTGCGGCACGCACTTGCGCTAAGGTCTCCAAGCGTTCTTCATAAGTCCTGGTTGAAATAATGGTTTTGTAATATTCTGGTGAAGTATCTAAGTTATGGTTATAATAATCTAATCCCGCCTCCGCTAATTGATTAGCTTGCTCTTTCGTTAACATACCTAAGGTAGCGCAAGCTTCCAATTCTAAGGTCTTGATAGCCTCAACCATTGCTAATACACTGGTAAACTCTTTTTTAGGTGGGCTACGCCAAGCAGCGGCAATACAAAAACGACCCGCACCTTGTTCTTTCGCTTTTTCTGCAGCAATCTTTACTTGCTTCAAAGACATTAACGGTTCTTTTTTTAAACCTGTAGTATAATGACCACTTTGTGGGCAATAGGCACAGTCCTCGGGACAAAGGCCAGTCTTTACATTAAGTAAGGTACTTATTTGAACAGCATTAGAACGAAAAAATTGACGATGAGTCGAATGTGCCTGATAAATTAAATCATTAAAAGGTTTTTCATACAGCAATTTAATTTCTTTTTGTAGCCAATCATGACGAACAACTTCTGCGTTTAACATAACAGCTTTTTATAATCAGAAAAAATAGCAACATAAAATGAATGATATAGCTTGTCAACTTCCCACAAACTACTACTGTCTTTTACAAACTATGCTTTACTCTCTTTCTGAAAGCTAAGTATTATACAAAATTAATAAAATAACGAGCTAAAACTCTGCTTAACCCCCTCGTTTGGAGAGAAAAATTATGACTATCGGTGAACAACTGAGACTATGAAGGGGTATAACAATGAACGTATAAAAGCTATGACTATTCCTAGAAATTTGCAAACAAAAGGCTCTGATTCTAACCTTATTAAAGAAGTTACTGCCCTAATTGGACAAGATAGGGTAGGGTTTAGCTAATAGAGAGAAATATAATTACCGCCGAATAGTATATCCTTCCTGATATGATTAGATGTTTTTAAACAGTAATCCACGCTGCAAATAGACTGATCACCGCTATCAAAATAACGATAGCCCAACTAAATTTATCCGTCACAGTAAACACAACGGGATCATCGTAAATTTTTCCTTGTTGTGCAAAATGCCATAATCGTTTAAGCCAAACAAACAAGCAAGGACAAATCAACCACAATAATAGAGGACTTTTATAAAGAAAAAGAACCTTTTTTGAATAAATATAAAAAATAAAGGTTAAAATAGCTAAATAAGTACTTGTTTGGCCTAAAAAAATGAGTTTTCCTCTGTCCACTAGCTGATATGCACGGCCTATAATAGAAGTTTTATTTTCTAATTGGGCGTTATAAAGCTCTGCGTAACGTTTAAGTAAGGCTAAACTAAAAAATAGAAATAAAACAAAAATAATAAGCCATAAAGAATAGCCATTTTCAACAAGCGCCATACCTGCAAACACACGTAAAGAATATAAAATTGCTAGTAAAGCAACATCTAACCATTTTTTCTGTTTTATAAAAAATGAATACAACAAGGTTAACGAATAATAGCTTATGGCACTTAATAAAAAACACAACGGCAAATAAAACGAAATAACAAACGCAATCAACAATAAACAAGGGGCAAGAGTAAATCCCACATTCAGAGGTAGCTCACCCGAGGCAAAAGGACGTTTTTGTTTTCTACTATGCTGTTTGTCTTTTTCCAAATCAACTAGATCGTTAATAACGTAAGCGCTAGAAGCTAATAAGCAAAAAGCCAGGAAGCCCACGAGATTATTTTTTAAAGAAATCAGATTAAAATAGTGATGGCCTACTAAAAAAGGAATAAACAATAAAAAGTTTTTTGCAAAGTGGTAAGGACGCATTGCACTAAAACTGGCTTTTATATAAGCTTTATGCTTAGTTTTGTTGTTTGGCACAAATTCTTCTCTAAGTTTTTTATTTTATTTTGTCTTTCTGTCCTATTTTATGAATTCAATTATCGATCGCGACTTAAAGCATATATGGCATCCCTGTTCCCAGATGAAGGATTATCGCACTTTTCCACCCTTAATAGTCAATAAAGCCTACGGATCTTTTATTGAATTAGAAAGTGGACATAGGATAATTGATGCTATTTCGAGTTGGTGGTGTAAATCACTGGGGCACAATCATCCACGTTTAAAAACAGCACTTTATGCGCAATTAGACCGCTTTGAACATGTAATTTTTGCAAATAGCACGCATGAAGTAATTGTTCAACTTTCAGAAAAACTAGCAAGGCTTTGCAGTGGCTTAGATAAAGTTTTTTATGCCAGCGAAGGTTCTTGTGCAGTTGAAATAGCACTCAAAATGGCGTTACATGCACAAAAAATCAAGGGTTTTTCTGCACGTAATCAATTTACAGCGTTACAAAATGGCTATCATGGTGAAACTTTTATGGCTTTAGGACTAAGTGATTTAGGCCTATATAGACGACCTTACGAATCTCAGCTAATACAACCTAAATTTATTCATAACTTGCCATATGTATCTTCCCGTAACGATCTGTTATGGCAGGATTGTTCAAGTGTTTGGCCGGCTATTGAAAAGCAACTAGAAAAACAAGCCCCTAAACTTGCAGCGATTATCATTGAACCTATTGTGCAAGGAGCAGGGGGGATGCTGATTTACAGTCAGGATTTTTTACGTCGCTTGCGTATATGGACACAAAACCAAGGTATTTATTTGATTGCCGATGAAATTATGACTGGATTAGGGAGAACTGGATTAGCCTTAGCCTGCGAACACGCACAGATTCAGCCCAATTTTATCTGTTTAAGTAAAGGTTTAACTTCGGGTTGGTTACCTATGAGTGCAGTATTAACTCATCATGAAATCTATGATCTTTTTTATGCAGATTATTTCCAAGAAAAAAACTTTTTACATTCACATACTTTTAGCGGCAATGCTTTAGCTGCAGCAATTGCCCTAGAGTGTTTAAGCATTTTAGAAGAAGAAACTATTTACAACAAAGTCCAAGAAAAAGAGCCTATTTTGAAAAAGTTGATGGAAGAAGTAGCCAATGCAACGGAGAAATTAACTAATATTCGTGCTCTTGGCGCTATAGTAGCCGCTGATTTAATTTTAACTGAAAAAGAAAAAAAACAGCGAGTAGGATATCAAATATTCCAGGAAGCTGTAAAAATGGGCGCTTGGCTACGCCCATTAGGCAATACTCTTTATTGGTTACCCCCATTGAATATTGAAATTGAAACTTTAGAAACCTTAAAAAATATTACTATTCGATCGATAAAAAAATGTCTCTAATTACTATTTACTAATTGTTATTTTCTAAAATTCAATGTTAATGGTCAGTCTAGCAAGTGCCAGTATCAAAATCTGCCATTGTTAAACATTTTTCTGTAAAATCAAACAATGTAGCATCATCATTTTTAAATTAAAAATTAGATAGAAAATTGGCTTAAACACTAGTCTACTTAAGTAAAAAACCAGAAATCAAAACTTAATACATTGATTAAACTAAACAATATAGCTCAAGATAGTTTCACACAAAAGAAGCTTTATTTTTCAATCCTAGTTAAAAATTAAGAAGAGAAAAAAGCTTTATTTACATAATTCTAAAAAAAATTTTAGTTAAATCTCTGAAGGATTTATTGTCATTAAATTTGCCTTTTTGTTCTCCACAAATATTCGCCTTTCTTGAGAACGCCAAACGCTCCAAACAATAAACACACCAGCTATTTTAGCCAACGATAAAATAGTAACTCCAAGCAAATTAAATTGATTTACAATTATTAAAAATACCCCACTATCTATGGGTGAACTAAGGCTTGCAGACCAAAGAATACGTTGTGAAAGTGGACGGCGAGTAAATGTATAAACTGCCCAGTCAATAAATTCAGCAATTAAAAAAGCACTCATACTCGCTATTGCCATTGTTTTGTCGGCCAAACAATAACTCAAAATACTACCCACAAACATGGCAAATATAACTTTATGTCGTAGCTCTCTTTGCGCAAAATCACGTAACACATAAACAACTCCCACAGTCCAATCCATAGGAGATACTTCTGAACCAAACACATTCGTTAATGGAATGTAAGAAAATAACGTATTTAACAAAACAATTAAAACAATATACGTTAGACTATATTTATAATTTATAAATAATTTAATTATTTTTTTTAACATTTTTTAATTGGTAATTTTAATTATCGTATAATAAGCTTGCAGAAAATCCTTGTTCCTCCATAATTTTCCGTAATGCTTTTAATCCCTCTACTTGGATCTGACGTACCCGTTCTCGAGTTAATCCAATAACCTCACCAACTTCTTCCAAGGTCATACGATCACATCCCAATAATCCATACCGTCTTGCAACCACTTCACGTTGGTTAGCCGTCAATTCCTTTAACCAATTTTCTAATCTTTTACGTAGATTTTCATCTTCTAATATCTGTTCGGGATCATTTTCATGATTATCCGATAATGTTTCTAACAGAGGTTTGTCTGCTTCACTACTTGCTGGGGCATCTACCGAAGTAATATGCTCATTCAAACCTAACATTCTTTCAACCTCTTCAAAAGGTCTATCTAACCACTTGGCAATCTCATCGGCAGTAGGCTTATGATCAAGCTTTTGTGCTAGCTCTCTAGCAGCTTGTAAGTAAACATTTAATTCTTTAACGACGTGTATAGGCAATCGAACAGTACGGGCTTGATTCATTATAGCGCGCTCAATGGATTGTCTAACCCACCATACTGCATAAGTAGAAAAACGAAACCCTCTTTCCGGATCAAATTTTTCGACAGCATGCATTAATCCTAAATTCCCTTCTTCTATTAAGTCTAAAAATTGTAAACCGCGATTATTATAATGGCGCGCAACTTTTACCACTAACCGCAAATTACTTTCTATCATTCGCGCACGTGCTGTCTGATCTCCTTTTGCAATTAAACGTGCATAATATACTTCTTCTTCAGCAGTTAATAGCGGAGAAAAACCAATCTCATTTAAATATAATTGCGTTGCACCTAACGTTTCATCGCGTCTTGCATATTTAGAAGCAGCGGGTGTTTCAACTTCTGTTTCTGCCGCTACCTCTCTACTTACTAAAAATTCTTCTGGTCTATTTTCAAAAACTTCCCTAGACGAAGGCTTAATTTTCTTATTGGTACCCTCCTTAATTTTACTCTTTCTGATTTTACGCATAGTTAATCTCCCTATAACCTAATATAGTCTTGATACCAGCTTGAAATATCCTGTTACTCCACAAAGCCCGATTGTAAAATTAGTTTGTTATTTAATTATAGAAAAAATTAGTGTTCTGAAAACCTAAAACTTAAACTTGAGGTAAGCAAATAAAAGAATAATAAATAAAAGAATAAACCAAGATACTCGATCGACATAACGCCGTAATAATTTATCAATTTGCACACCGCTCCATCGAATTAGTACAGCTACTAGAAAAAATCGTCCTCCTCGCCCCACCAATGAACCCAAGATAAAGGGTAATAACGCAACATGCAAGGCTCCAGCTGCTATTGTGAATAATTTATAAGGAAGTGGGGTAAATCCAGCTAAAAAAAGTATCCAAAAACCCCAAATTTTGAACCCTTGCTCAATCTGGTGATATGCATTTTCATAACCAAATTGGATTATATAAGGATAAATCCAGTCAAAAGCCACTGTACCTATCCAATACCCAAAAAGACCGCCTAATACTGAAGCTACAGTAGTTAAGAAAGCATATCGTATAGCACAATGCCGCTGCGCTAACACCATAGGGGCTAACATAACATCAGGAGGAATAGGAAAAAAAGAGGATTCGCCAAAACTTAATGCAAATAAATAATAAGGAGCATATTTATGCTTAGACCAAGAAATAACTCTGTCGTACAAACTAGAAAAAATATTCATTTAATAGCATCAACCCATTCTTCAAGTTGATCACGCATAGAATGATGCGTCAAATCTAATTGTAAAGGAGTAATACTTACTTGCTGGTGACTCATTGCATAAAAATCTGTACCTTTTCCTGCATCATTTTCCTTGCCAGAGGTCCCTATCCAATAAATCGTATGACCACGTGGATCTTTACTAGGTTTCATTCTATCAGCTATATGGCGCGTACCTAAACGTGTTGCTGTAAAACCCTTTAAATTCTCAAAAGCAACATTGGGAATATTAACATTCAAGATAGTTTTGGCAGGGATTGGTTTTTTATATAAAAGTGTTACTACTAGTTTAGTAACTTCAGCTGCAGTAGAGTAATAGGTAGGCTCACCCCCTGCTATTGAAAAAGCAATAGATGGGATCCCTAAAAACCGACCTTCCATCGCCGCAGCCACAGTCCCTGAATAAAAAACATCATCTCCCAAATTAGAACCCATGTTAATGCCTGATACAACTAAATCCGGCTTTTCAACTGTTTTCAGCAATCCTGTTAAGGCTAAATGTACACAGTCGGTTGGTGTCCCTTGAACACTAAATACTTTTTCTTCCAGTTTTCTTACCCTTAATGGATTTTGTAAGGTCAATGAATTACTAGCACCACTGCGATCCCGATCAGGCGCAACTACAGTAATTTCTGCGATTTGGGCCAAGGCATTTTTTAAGTGCACTAACCCTGGCGCATGCACACCATCGTCATTACTGATTAAAATTTTCATATGACTATACTCTGGAAAGTAACGTAGCGCTTGCAGAAAATTTTGCAAGGATAGGTAAAGCTATTAAAACTAAGCCAAATATTAATAAAGTAACAAATCGGCTAATAGGAACCTGAGAAGGGTTATTTTTGTAGTTTTTATATTGAATAAGTGACCCAAATAATAAAGCAACTCCTATTGCCAAACTCATATTATACAAAGCAGACGTTAGTACTGACAGTGGCGCCATGAGTTTATCCGATAAATCACCTAGCGAATCGGAAATTGCATAGGCATTTGTAGATGCAAAAATAACCAAACCAATTTTTTTTTTCATAAAGTAAACCTTTTTAATTCTATTAAAATCTAATTGTATTCCAAATAAAGAGGAATTGGTGTTACCAACAAACACAAAAATGGCAAGAAAGTGGCGCCAACACAAATTGAAGAGGATTTTTTGAGTTATTTTTAACGCTGTTAAAACATTAATAACTTTCGGAACTAATAATTACAATTCCAGCGATATTCTTTTTCTTTATCGATTCTCATCCTCCCCGTTGCACTCACTCTAATAAACCACATTTTTTCTTTAGATAATACTCTAACACAAATTACGAAACTGCCATTGTGCCCTCGCGCTGATCCATCAGGATTTAACTGTAGATATTCGTGACCCCCTGCGCCATGCCATTTTAAAAATTCATTTTTTTTTAACGCTGTATATACTCGTAAAAAATTATTTTGTAATGGCCTTCTCATATAGCTACCAACAAAAATAATCCATCCATCATGCCATTGTCCTCCGCATGTCTTTCCGTCACTACTTTTACATACATTCACCACGCTGCGTCGCTTCAATGCCTCGCTTCGAGCATAATTGATTGCGGATGTCATTTTTTCCGTTAAAGCTAATAAACGTACCTCGATAATTAAATGTCTATAAGAAGGAAATACTAAACTCAATAAAATACTGGAAATTACTAACGTAAATAATAAATCAATTAAACTAAATCCTAATATTTTTATATCTAGTAATTTGCTTGATTGAGTTGCTTCTTTATACATTGCATATCTCGCCATGCTTTTCGTTTTTCTCGTGGGGATCGAAGTAAATATGCAGGATGATAAGTCACTATTAAAGGGATTTTATAAACCCCATAATGAAATAAATTTCCACGTAAAGTTGCCATCGTCAAGTTACTAGCTAATAAAAATTGAGCTGCGATTCGGCCTACAGCTAAGATTAATTTAGGTTTAATAAGGCTGATTTGCCTTAACAGAAAAGGGGTACATGCCCTTACTTCTTCAGGAGAAGGATCACGATTGTTAGGAGGACGTGATTTCAAGATGTTTGCTATATAAATATCTTCTCGCCGCAAACCAATTGATAACAACATATTTGTTAATAATTGCCCCCCTCGACCTACAAAAGGTTCTCCTTGTTTATCTTCATTCGCACCCGGCGCTTCCCCAATAACCAACAGGTCTGCATTGGGATTGCCTACCCCAAATACTGGATTAGTGCGTGTTTTGTAAAGCGTACAACGTTGACAGTTTGCAACCTCTTCTCTTAATTCTTCCCAATTGAGAGTAGCTATCCTTTCTTCAAGCGTTATTTTTGATTTTTTTGACACTTCCTTCGTCTTAACTTTTTTCACTGTTTTTTTTGCCTCTTTTAGGACCCAAACTTCAACTTCCATAGCTTTTAAATAACTTAATTGTTTTTCGTCTAGCATTTTGAAATCATTCCGTTTGACCTTTACAAATAAAATTTATTGTTTTCTCAGAAAAATTAAAACTAGCTATCTTTGCATAAATAAATAATCGATTTTTTTCTAGTTAATTGTTTAACACAGTAATGCATGCC
>JAVHYG010000046.1:0-11569 GCA_031119195.1 Rickettsiella sp.
GTTTAATGTATTTAGAAACATAATTTTAGAGAATATTTTATTCGAAAACCTTAAAAAAGCTCCACCGCTTGAAAAATTAAATTTGAATTTTTTCAAATTCTTAGAATTTATAAATCGAGCGAATTTAACTTTTTCTGATTTCAGAAATTTCCTTAACCAGCAAACTTATCAAGGACTTGCTGCAATTAATTTACTATTAGCACATCCATTACGCATGATAGGTACTTTGCAATATTTAAAAATAATACGTCAAGATTTCTTTTTACTAAAAGACGATGAAACTCTTTTAGAAAATGGGGCTTGGATAGGAGACGATATTCTTTCTTCTTTAGCTCAATATTTTGGAATAACCATCCGCTTAATTGGCAACTATGGTACACTAGAAACACCTTTACGAGAAGAAGCTACTCCTTTATTTTCATTATTAAATCAAGAAAATCATTGGCATTACTTACTCCCTAAAAATCAAAATGATGGCTTAGCTAAAGTTTTTCCTTTTTCCAAAAACACGTATCTTCCTATACAACAAAGTGCATCGCAAAACTTTCTTAAAATTAACAATCAATTACTTAAAGAAATAAAAAAAGACTATTTAGAAACAAAAATCATTTTTACTGAAACAAACTTATCAAGCCTCGCTATAAAATTAAAAAATATTTTTCATTATTTAAAAAAAATTTTTAGTGGTACATCCAATATAAATGAAATTAAAATCGCAGATATACAAGCGAACACGGCTGCAAAAAACAGTACTGAAATTTTAAATAAGTTACGGTCTTCATGGGAACGTGACTCTGATGAACTTGATAATCGTTTAAGTATTCTAGGTTTAAAAAACATTGAAAAAACGCTTATAAAAAAACCTTTCATTACAGATAATTCAGCGGATGCCGCTCAAGCAACACTTTTGCAGAATGCTGAAATAGCCGACTTTTTCTCGCGGAACTACACAAAATTAAATTTCTTTACCAACATTCCTCATACTAAAATACAAAGTCCTAAAACAACGTTGCCGGCTATGCTTTGCATTTAAAAAATTATTAATTCTCCTTCGTATTTCGAGATATCGCTTCATTTTATGTCAGAGACTATATTCTATTAGTAAAGGGGCATGATCAGAAAAACGTTGTTCCTTATATATTTCAGTAGATTTAATCTTATCTCTTAAACCTGGCGTAACAACTTGATAGTCAATCCGCCAACCAACATTTTTATCCCAAGCACGACCACGATTTGACCACCAGGTATATTGATCCGGCAATGTATTAATTTCGCGAAAAGCATCTACGTAACCCAGCGATTCAAAAACAGTATCAAGCCAAGCTCTTTCTTCTGGTAAAAACCCTGAATGTTTTTGATTGGCGCGCCAGTTTTTTAGATCAATTGGTTTATGGGCAATATTCCAATCACCACAAATTATATACTCCCGCTTGTGACGTCGCTGTTTTTTTAGAATTGCTTGGTAATTTTCTAAAAATTGAAATTTGATCGTTTGACGTACTTCACCTGTCGTACCAGAAGGCATATAAAGAGATGCAACGGTTAATTTTGGAAAACTTAATTGAATATACCGCCCCTCTTTATCAGCAGATTCCCAGCCTAATCCAGCAATAACTTTATCTGGTTTCTTACGACTATAAATAGCAACACCACTATACCCTTTTTTTTCAGCGTCAAAAAAATATGCCTGGTAACCAGGAAGTTGGATAGTTTCTCTAACTTGCTCTTCCTGTGCTTTGGTTTCCTGCAAACAAATAACATCCGCTTCTTGCGTTTGTACCCAAGTAAAAAATCCTTTTCTTGCCGCCGAACGGATACCATTAAGATTTAAAGTGATAATACGCATAACTAAACGTCAAAAAGGTAATTTAAAACGTGGATTTCGTGCAAGTAACGCATTACCAAACAAAATTTGAATACGTTTTAATGCTTCATTGGTATTTGCTTCAAACCGTAGTATTAAATAAGGACTGGTATTAGAAGCCCTCACTAATCCCCAACCATCATCAAATTCTACACGTATACCATCAATTTTACTGATAGAAGAGTTAGGAAATTCAACTTCATTTTGAAAACTTTCCATAAAGCTAAATTTCTCCTCTTCCGGAATAGCTAACTTTAATTCAGGCGTATTAATACCGTTAGGTAATGCTGCAAACACTTCACTACTGGTTTGGTTTTCCTTTGCCAAGATTTCTAATAACCGAGCTGCTGTATAGAGTCCATCATCAAAGCCATACCAACGTTCTTTAAAAAAAATATGCCCGCTCATTTCACCCGCTAATAAAGCATTGGTTTCTTCTAGTTTAGATTTTATAATCGAATGTCCAGTCTTCCACATCAACGAACACCCCCCTTTTTCTTTAATAAATTTTGCCAAATGACCAGTGGATTTAACATCGTAGATAATAAGAGCGCCGGAATTGCGCGATAAAATATCCTTGGCATAAAGCATTAATTGTCTATCTGGCCAAATGATTTCTCCTTGATCTGTCACAACGCCTAATCTATCGCCGTCACCATCTAATGCCAAACCGAGATCAGCTTTGTAATGCTTTACGGCATGAATTAAATCATTAAGGTTTTCAGGTACACTTGGGTCAGGATGGTGATGAGGAAAATGTCCATCTACTTCACAAAATAATTCAATTACTTCACAACCTAGTCGCCTCAAAAGCTTCGGTGCTAACACACCGGCAATACCATTTCCACAATCAACCACCACACGTAGACATCGTTCCAAGTAAATATCTTTTGTAATCCTATTAAGGTAACCTTCTTGAATATCTATCTCTTTATATCCGCCTTTACCCAACTTAAAAGACCCTTCCTGAATTCGAGTATAGAGCGCAGTAATCATATTTTCTGATAAACTTTTTCCAGCCAAAATAATCTTTAGACCATTGTAATTGGCAGGATTATGACTTGCGGTTAACATGACGCCTGAGCTGCTATTCAACGTACGCGTTGCAAAATAAAGGACGGGGCTAGGAACCTGGCCGATATCGATGACGTCACATCCACTATCTTGTAGTCCTTGGTGCAAGGCTTTAATTAAAAGTGGTCCTGACAAACGTCCATCACGTGCAGTAATAATTGTCTTTTCACCCTGTTCTTGTGCTGCACTACCAATTGCCTTACCCAGTAACGTAATAAGCGCTGGTGTTATTGTTTCATTAACGATACCTCGGATATCATAGGCACGAAAAATACTTTTTGTATTGTTTAATAAAACGTCTTGCATATCACCCCTATTTAGTTCAGCAATTAGTAAATACCTTTGCTAAAGATCCAACTTTACAAAGCAAGCTATACTAACATGATTTTCGCAGCTTACTCACAGCTTATTAATTAGCACTATTTACTTTATATAGTGGTTTAATAGAATAGAAACCACATGATATTGTGTTTTTTACTACTCTAACGTATCCTAACTGAGAACATCCATTACTATTTAAGAGAGCACCCCGTTAATCATTTTTTTTATCCTATAAGGAGCATCCATGAGCGGACTTAACTCCGAACAAATGACATCTTCACTATTGCTTAATACCAACGGCACAATATCGCCTAATGAAAAAGAACCGGAGTATAAGCCTTTAAACTTATTACAGGTTATCAAACGTAATGGAAAACCTGTGAATTATGATTCCAATAAAATCAGACTCGCTATTACAAAAGCCTTTCTTGCCGTAGAAGGCGGACAAGCAGCCTCTTCAACACGTATTCATGAACATGTTACTCAGTTGACACAACAAATTACAAATATACTACAAGAAAGATTACCCCAAGGCGGCACAGTAACTATTGAGACGATACAAGATCAAGTAGAACTTGCTTTAATGCGTGCCGAAGCACATCAAGTTGCAAGGGCTTATGTACTTTATCGTGAAGAACGTCGCAAAATGCGTGAACAAACAGCTTCACAATCCGAAATTCAATTACAGATTACATTAAGCGATGGTACACAACACCCCTTAAACATGGAACGGCTTAGTAAGCTCATTATAGAAACCTGTCAAGATTTAGCAGAAGTCAATCCAAGCCTTATCTTCCAAGAAACCCTACGCAATTTATACGATGGAATGCCTCTTGCTGACATTGATAAAGCATTGATTATTAGCGCCCGTTCTTTAGTGGAACAAGATCCAAATTACACCTATGCGACAGCACGATTTTTATTACGTTCCCTCTATAGCGAAAGTTTAAAATTTCTTGGCATAGAAATAAAAATCACCGCTGATACCTTACATGACCTATATAATCAATACTTTCAATGTTATCTTGAACAAGGTATTGCTCTTGAATTATTAGATCCGCAACTGAGAACCTTTGATATAAAAAAACTCAAAACTGCCTTACTCCCTCAACGTGATCAACAATTTACTTATTTAGGTTTACAAACCCTATACGATCGTTATTTTCTACACGCTAATGAAATTCGTTTCGAGTTACCGCAAGCCTTTTTTATGCGCGTTGCCATGGGACTTGCGCTCAAAGAATCTAACAAAGAAGAACGTGCCATTGAATTTTATAATTTACTTTCTTCCTTTGACTATATGGCGTCTACTCCCACGTTATTCAATTCAGGCACTTTACGTCCACAACTCTCTAGTTGCTTTTTAACAACGGTAGCCGACGATCTCGATCAAATCTACAGTGCAATAAAAGATAATGCGTTACTTTCAAAATTTGCTGGGGGACTGGGTAACGATTGGACTTCTGTCAGAGCAATGGGTGCACGCATCAAAGGAACTAATGGCAAATCATTAGGCGTTGTGCCTTTTTTAAATGTCGCGAATGCATCGGCTGTTGCCGTCAATCAGGGTGGAAAACGTAAAGGCGCCGTCTGTGCATATTTAGAAACCTGGCACTTAGATATTGAAGAGTTTTTAGAATTAAGAAAAAACACCGGTGACGACAGACGCCGTACACACGATATGAATACAGCAAATTGGGTACCCGATTTGTTCATGAAACGACTCATGCAAGGCAAAGAATGGACATTATTTTCACCGGATGAAACACCAGATCTACATGATTGCTATGGATTAGCATTTGAAGAAAAATATCAAACCTACGAAGCCAAAGCAGCCCGTGGTGAAATCAAAAACTTTAAGAAATTACCGGCCATTAATTTATGGCGTAAAGTGCTTAGCTTATTATTTGAAACAGGACATCCTTGGATTACTTTCAAAGACCCCTGTAATCTTCGTTCGCCACAACAGCATGTAGGAACCATTCACAGTTCAAATCTATGTACTGAAATCACACTGAACACCTCAGTGGACGAAATTGCTGTCTGTAATCTGGGAAGTATCAATCTACCGCAGCATCTTAACGATTCAGGTGAGCTGAATCAAACTAAGTTACGCGCTACGATTCGCACCGCAATTCGCATGTTAGATAACGTAATAGATATTAATTATTATACAGTCCCTCAAGCACGTCGCTCGAACTTAAAACACCGTCCTATAGGCCTAGGTCTCATGGGCTTTCAAGATGCACTTTATCAATTGCAACTTCCTTATGCTTCCGAAAAAGCGATCACATTTGCTGATCAATCGATGGAACTCATTAGTTATTATGCCATTGAAGCTTCCAGTGATTTAGCAAAAGAACGAGGCCCCTACGAAAGTTTTCAAAATTCACTATGGAGTCAAGGTATTCTACCTCTAGACTCGATAAAACTTTTACAAGAAAATCGCGGTGAATGGCTCAATCAAAACCAAACTGCCACTTTAGATTGGGGGGCACTGCGACAAAAAGTGAAAAAAGATGGCATGCGTAATTCAAACTGCATGGCCATTGCACCCACAGCAACTATTTCCAATATCTGCGGTGTGTCTCAATCCATAGAACCGACCTATCAAAACATCTTTGTAAAATCGAATATGTCGGGTGAATTTACGGTCATTAACCCCTATTTAATCAAAGATCTAAAATCGTTAGGGCTTTGGGATGCCGTCATGCTAAACGACATAAAATACTATGATGGTAGTTTACAAAAAATTGAACGCGTTCCTGAAACATTAAAACAGCTCTATGCAACTGCATTCGAAGTTCCAGCACAGTGGTTAGTAGAAGCCGGTTCACGTCGACAAAAATGGATCGATCAAAGTCAATCCTTAAATCTATATATGGCAGAAGCGTCAGGAAAAAAACTAGATGAGTTATATAAATTAGTCTGGCTTAAAGGCTTAAAAACAAGTTACTACTTAAGGACCTTAGGCGCAACCCATATGGAAAAAGCAACATTAGAAAAAGGACATTTAAATGCCGTGCAATCTTTAAATGAGCAACCGTTAGGACAGAGTTGTTCTATCTTAGACCCAGGTTGCGAATCATGCCAATAACCTTCGTCTTTTATCTGATTTCGTCGTTGAATTGTCTTTTCCGATGTCCATGTACTCGCATGGAACTGAAGTTTCTCAAAGACAATCCGCCTAGAACGCAAACAAAATACTTGGTTGATTCCTACTACGTTATCAATACAGGTTTTAATTATTGTGGAGAATTCTTAAATGAATATTACCGACTCAAATGAAACAACTGGTTTTACCGGTTTAGAAACAATTGAAATGGGTGCTGCCCGAATACAAGTGGATGACAAAAAAATCATTAATTGTCGTGCTGATCTTAATCAACTCGTCCCTTTTAAATATAACTGGGCTTGGGATAAATACTTAGCTGCTTGTGCGAATCATTGGATGCCACAAGAAATTAATATGTCAGCTGATATCGCCTTATGGCGTGATCCCCAAGGTCTTACCGAAGACGAACGAATGATCGTTGAACGTAGCCTTGGTTTCTTTTCAACGGCCGATTCTTTAGTCGCAAATAATCTGGTCTTGGCCGTTTATCGCCACATTACCAATCCAGAATGTCGTCAATATTTACTACGCCAAGCCTTTGAAGAAGCCTTACATACCCACGCTTACCAATATGTGATCGAAAGTTTAGGGATGGATGAAGCACGCCTTTTCAATATGTATCGCGAACTACCTACTGTAGCTAAAAAAGCAGAATGGGCATTACCATTTACACAAAGTTTAGCCGATCCTAATTTCCATACCGGAACGCTTGAAACTGATCAACGCTTACTCCGTGATCTTATTGCTTTTTACGTCGTATTTGAAGGTATATTTTTCTATGTAGGTTTTTCACAGATACTCAGCATGGGCAGGCGCAATAAAATGACAGGTACAGCGGAACAATTTCAATATATTTTACGCGACGAATCGATGCACCTTAATTTTGGTATCGATGTCATTAACCAAATTAAATTTGAAAACCCACAGCTATGGACCAACGAATTTAAACAATATGTTATTAAGCTTGTCAAAGAAGGCGTGGAACTAGAATATCAATATGCATTAGATACCATGCCACGGGGTATTCTTGGATTAAATGCTAACATGATGTGGGATTACTTACGCTTCATTGGTAATCGACGCTTACTACAGATCGGCTTGCCTGAACAATATCCGGGGATTAGTAATCCTTTGCCGTGGATGAGTGAAATCATCGATCTTAAAAAAGAAAAGAACTTCTTTGAAACACGCGTTACTGAATACCAAACTGGTGGAAGTTTAAATTGGGAAGACTAATAGTATTTAAGATTTAATTAACAGTTAACGCTTTATACTATATACTATTTATAAATGAAATTATGGCAATAAATATTAAACAAGTATTTAATCTCAGTGGAACAAAACTTCAAGCTCTAGAAAACAATCCCACTGAGAAACATAGCGATCGAAGTCACGAGTACTATATACTGTTCTTCTATATTTAAATATAAGAGGTTAATATGCGCGTTAAATTAAATTTAACCGAAGAAGATAAAAAAGCTCTTGCTAATGCAATGAGTTTTATACATACAAAGAAAGAAATCTCAATGATATGGATGATACGACAATTTCTATTTAAATTCTTTGAGAAGTTAGAATTAAAGCAAACGCAAGCTCTGTCAGAATTAAAGCAAGCAATGAATAGTCGAGCCAAAGAATTAGACTATGTCGATGAGAAAGTTTCTTTAGAAGAATGCAACCTTGTCGATTATCCTGTTGTTATTGCTCCAAACAATCTTAAAGGTTCGATACTAGAACTAACCGGTAGTCCAGATGAACCAAAAGCGCTTTGCTTAAAATTAGAAGCAAGTTATAAAAAAATTACTGGAAAAGAGGCAGAGAAAATTACTTATGAAGATAGCAACAAACTTCCTGAATATCTTAAAGGTACATTGGCTACTAGAACTTTTCCTTGTACAATTACTTATTTCCGATTTGATAATGAAGAACAACAAAACGAATTTAAAAAAATGGCTGATTCATTAATCAATAAAGAAAAGTCGGAAAATACACAAAATTCAGAATATAAATCAGAAGCCCCTAGACCTAAATTTCGCTGATAACATAGAGAATTTTTTTTATCGCACCAAAAAATAGTAGCATCGTGTGGAATATCTAACAAAAAAATATATAGTTAAGTTATAAAATAAAGTTTTTATAATAGATTTATCTTTAGTTACATAAATTATATTTGTCTTTACTTGAAACTTATAAATATAAGTTATTACAAAAAGGTTTATAAAATAGTTTCCTCTCCCATTTTAAAAAATTTTAATATTTATGTTAATATTAAGCTGCTTAAATCACTTCATTTCTAAATTTTTTAAAATTGTATTAAATTGATTTACAAAAAATACTTTATTTTTTTCAAATTTTTAATATAAAAATTTATCCAATTTAATTAAATTAATATTTAGAAAAAACATAAAAAAATTGATTTTTATTTAATTTGATCGTAAAGTTATTTTTTTAAAATTTTTAATAAGGATATAAAAACATGCCAGAAATCTATTTTAAACCCAGACCAGAAAGTGTAAAACCCAGTTGTGTAGTAGTAACCTATTCTGTTACAAATAATACTGAAGATGCTATAAAAACACTTCGTCAAAATGGTACCAGTGTACATTATATAATTGAGAAAAATGGTTCGCTAAAACAACTTTCTCTTAGTCATGGAAATGAAATACTCGAATATATAGATGATTCTCCTGAACAACAACGTCCTCTTGAAGAAGTACAAACCTTTTATGCCGGTAAAAGTAGCTGGAGAGGAAAAGAAAGCGTTAACGGCTATGGTATAGGTATAATGTATATCAATGATGCGAAAAGTGACATCACAAGCGAACAAATAAAAACAACACTAGAATTATTGAATCGAATTCGTATAAAAAACTATCCTGAAATGGATTTTCAAAGAAACTTAGTATCACTTGGCGAAGTTGCTGCAAAACATATTGCACTTAAAAATTTATTAAATTATCAAGAGCTCGCGACATGTGGTTTCGGCCAATTTATAGAAACTACACAAGAACAACGCGATAACATATTAATAACAGAAGATACCTCAGCAGAGAAAATCTCTGAACTGCAAAAAAATTTAAAAGCGTGGGGTTATGATATTGAAGTCAATGGGAAATGGAAATGGGAAGATAATGACCCTGAAGCTAAGGATCCTAATAAAAAATACAAATCCACAGAGTTTTGGGTTAGTAAATTTAACAGTCGTTATGTTCCTGATGCGGAACCAGACCAAGCTGTGGTCATTAAACCAGCTGCTAATTGGACTGAAGCAGACGCTATTGTTTTAAGCAGAATTTTAGAAAAAAATCTGGCAAAAAAAGAAATACTTACATCTAATTTCTTTGCAGCGCTTAGTAACAACGACAACACTTCTTCAAGTAATCAAGAAACTTCTTCTTTTACGAAAAGTCTTTCCAAGTAACACTATAGATTAAAACGTGCTGTTGGATAACAGCACGTTTTAAATTTCCTTAAATTTTTTCATTTTGTGATAATGCTTAAAAAATAAGTCAACCCCGTTAATGTACTGATCCAAAAAGGAATAGGCCAATCCGTAATAAACGCTAAAATAATACCTACCCAAACAAGCAAAACACCTAAAAAAATTGTTAATGATAATCCACTTGCCAATCGATGTGTCCAGTTTAAAGCGGCTGCAGCGGGCCCTATCAACAAGGTAAATACTAACAATATACCCACTACCTGACTTGCTATAGTGACTGCAACAGCTGCAATAATCATAAATAAAATAGAAATAAAAGAAAGAGATACACCCTTAGCTTCTGCTAATTCCGGTTCTAAACTTGAAAATAATAAAGGTCTAGCTATCAAACCCAATGCTATTAAACTCACAACACAACACAATAACATTACCTTTATTAAATGTGGCGAAACGCCTAAAAGATTACCAAATAAAATAGTCATCGCTTGAGCAGCATAATTCATATAAAAATGTAAAAATAGAACTCCTAATCCTAGAGCAAACGCTAAAACGACACCAATCGCGACATCGCTTTTACTCATTCTATGGCCTAAACCACCCATTCCTACCGCGGCCATTACCGTTAATAATAATTGTCCTGTTAATGGACTTAAACCTATTAAACCAGCACCGGTTGCACCAGCAAAGCCAATATGTCCTAAGGCATGTCCTGCAAAAGCAAGACGCCGAATAACTAAAAAATAACCTACAACGCCAGCAAGAATTGCAGCAATCGTTCCTGCAATAAGTGCATTGCGTAGAAAATCATACTTAAACAGAGAAATGATCAAGATCGGGCCTGCAGTGGTTAACATGCTGATGGAATCCAGTTTCTTTATTTATTACAAAAAGTTGTTGTTCGTAGCGAATAACGTGAATCTCTTTATTATAAAGCTCACTCAGTTTTTCACTGGTAATTATTTCATTCACAAAACCCATAACCGCTTTTCCCTCCGCCAGATAAAGCACTCTATCGACACAACGCAAAAGAGGGTTAATATCATGCGAAGTAAATAATACCGTTATACCTAATTCCAAACGAATAGTATTGATTAATGTTACTAAATTTTCCTGATAATAAGGATCAAGATTCATTAAAGGTTCATCCAATAACAAAATCTTAGGTTTATTTAACAAAGCCTGTGCCAATAATAAGCGTTGACGCTCACCTCCTGATAGAAGGATGTAGGGCCTCTTCATTAATTTTTCAGCTTTTACTAAAGCAACAACCCGTGCTATCTCCTGTTTCTGTTGCACCGTCAAAATGGGTAGGCCCCACTTAAATCCATTTAAATTAGCTGATAACCAAGCCTCGGCATCCAACAAACTGTTGGTTAAATGCTGTCGTACTTGTGGCATATAACCTATTAAAGGCGAACCTTTTTGTACAGGTTGATCGAAAAGTAAAATTTGACCTGCTCTTATAGGAATTAACCCCAATATGGCACGTAATAGAGTGCTTTTACCCGCACCGTTAGTTCCCAATATGGCGATAAACTCCCCTATTTTAATGTTCGCCGTAAAATCACGAAAAAGAGAAAGCTCTCCATAAGCCAGACTAAGTTGCTTAATATTAATAGCATGCACTTGACTTTCGCTAAGCAAATTAAATTTATTTGGCATCGTTAGCTTGTCTTCCGTCAACATTTAACTTTTGTTTTGCAACGTTTCTCAATACCGATTTTATTTCTTTTAATTGATCCATCATCCATAC
>JAVHYG010000046.1:11579-11825 GCA_031119195.1 Rickettsiella sp.
GTGTAAGTTTTATTGAGCGGTTGCGTTTCTGTAACTCCAACAACAGGAATAGATTTTCTTTTTGCAAGTTGGAGTAACTGCTGAATCAATGGACTATTTACCTGCTTATTATAAAATAAAATTTTGACGTCATGCGTTTGTAATTTGCTTTGGAAATCCAAAACTTGTTGTGGGCTAGGATCAACACCATTCATCATACTCATTTGAAATGCCGTTCCCTGCATAGCAAAACCAAATGCCTGTCCC
>JAVHYG010000047.1:0-10246 GCA_031119195.1 Rickettsiella sp.
TTTCTACAGCAAGTTTATGTGTTGTAATGAGCACATAGCCAGGGTTCGATACCATTTCAACGCCTATCCAAGCTGAAACTAGAAGGACAAGTAAAAATATAAAAAACCGCTTCATTAAGGAAGTTCCTTTTGATCGGTAGCTGTACTGGATATCATTTTATCAAGAGAAGCGATAGCATCTAAAGTAGGTGCTAAGTCGGGTAAGTTTGGTTGTAGATTTATTGTTTCGAGTTCATTAATAGTCTGCATTACTGTTCGAGTGCTTGAGGCGTTGGTTGAAAAATACTGTTGTATTATTTCTTTTATTTGCTGCAAACTAGTTTGATAGATCTTTTGTTGGTGATGGAGTAAGGCCCATTGTGCTTGCTGCAATAATAATTGTAAATTGTGTTGTAAATATTGCTGCTGTGCCTGGGGTAATAAAGGCTCTATCGGTTTATCTAAATGTTGTATAACTATTAATTGTTGAAAGCTACGTAAACTCGAAAAAATAGCGCTCATCCAATTTTTTTCTGAGGTTGATGGATTTGAAGCATTTGTCGCTTCTTTAGTGGGAATAGGCGTAGTGCTAATTAAAGGCAATTGAATTACTTGATTTTGCAAGCTATTTAATTGTGTTAAAGCATTGCTTAAGTCGATCTGTGGTAAGGCTTTTAGACTTGTTATATTTTGCATCAATAAATTGTGTAATGATTCGATAGGAAGGCTAGAAAGTTCGCCTAATTGTTTATCTGCTAATGTTAATGCAGATAAAGCATTGGCCACATCGCGAAGGTAGAAAAGACTATCTTGTGCTTGTTGAATAAGCTGATGTATGTTGCTTATTTGAATTTTTGAAGCATTGGAAGAAAATTTTTTTTGAATAAAGTTTTGTATTTGAGTTACATTTTTTTCTAATGTCTGATATTTAGTTTGATATTGGGAAAGTTGTTCCTGGATTTGTGTAAAATGGGTTTCATATGATCTAAAGGTGACATCATTTTTTTTCCAAAAAAAAGTAATGGCAAAGAAGAGAAATAGCCAAGTTATGAGAATGAGGGTGGTAGCAAACCACGCTATAATAGAACTTTTTGGTTGCGTTTCTGCCATGTTATGGCTTAGCTTAGCATCGGTGGATTTAATCGGCTGTGACTCCATAGCTATATCTCCGGAAAATCAGTGCCCGGACTTAACTTTAAGCTTAGTGTAAGTCCGCAGTGTTTGTAAAATGCTTTCATCGCTTGCATTATCCGATATTAAGAGAGGTTTTACAAAGCCTAGCTTTTTTGCATAATCGGCGATGCGCGAACTGATTACCAAGAGCTGTTTACCAAATAAAGCATCACCCCATACCGGATGTAATAAACTAAGCAAATTAGTTAGGCCAGCATTACTGGTGCAAATAATAATATCTATAGTTTTTACTTCAGGTGTAATTGTATGGATAGGTAGCGAACGTTTATAAACTTTTAATAGGGCTATTTGTGCTCCGCGCTTTTTTAATGTTTGTGGTAAAGTTAAACTTCCTCCTTGACCTTTTACTATTAAAATATTTTTTTGTCCTGGATTTTGTAATGGCAGAAGGCTAAGTACTCCTTCGCTGCTAAAATTTTTTTCTGGATAATAATCTATTGGTAAATTGTGTTGTTTTAATGCTTTTACAGTTCCGGGGCCAATAGCGATTGTTTTTGTTTGATTAGGCCAGATTTGATAAATTTTATGGATATAATTTACTATTTTAAATACAGCATTAGGACTTATAAAAATAACGAAATTATAGTCAGCTATTTTTCTAACTTGCTTTAAAATATTTTCTTTGTTGAGCGCTATAATTTCTAGAGTTGGAAAAGAAACCGGATTGCCGCCTTCGATCTGAATTTTCGAAGCAAGCGTTTGTGTTTGATGCTTAGGGCGAGTAATAAGAATATTTAGGTTTTCTAGCGATTTCATGCGATAAAAATAAAGCTAATTTAGCGAGTAATCAAGTGTTTTACCTGTTTGACAAAATATAGAAAATATAATGGGATACGTAGCTAATCAAATTTTTTAGAGGCAAATGTATAAATGGGTAATATTTTAAAAACTATCGGGCGTATGTTAAGCAATAAACATAATAAATTCCCCGGATATTCGAAGAAAACGGGTAATTTTACGAGCTATGTTGGAGAATATGGGGCCAACTCTGAGTCGAATTGATCTATCAGAAGAAGTTTCTAATGTTTGGTTTGCAAGTCCTCTGCAAGATCAAGATCCATCTTACGATATTTCTAGTTCAGTATATCAAATACCTGTTTCCCAGAGAGAGTCGGTTGATAGTTTACCTAATACACGAGGTTTAGATACTATTAAAAAAACGAGAGATATGGGGTCTCAAACTGATTTGATGTTTCCGTCCTCATCTATTTCTTCTTCATCAGTCTCTGAACCTACTACTCCGCCCCACCACCGCCACTTGTAACATTAACCGATCCTCTAAAAGCACTTAAAAACAAGACTAAAAAAGCAGGGAATAGTCCTACTGAACCAGAGATTGACCCACTAAAGAAATTGATGTCAGAATTAAACGACGTACTTAAAAAAAGACGTGAAGGTATAGACTCTAAAGATTAATATCTCCAAGCATACTAATTTAGCATTTACTCTAATTTATTAAAAATAACTCTCAAAAATCAAAATACAACTTAGGTTAATTTTCGGTTAGACTAAGTACAGTCGTACCTTATATAGTTATCTTTATGTCATTAGTAAATTTGAAGGATTTGAATCTGTATCATAAGCGCGTCATCATTCGTGAAGATTTCAATGTTCCCATGGAAGAAGGGCAAATTACGAGTGATGCACGTATTAAAGCGGCCTTACCCACTATTCAATACGCTTTAAAGCAGGGGGCTGCAGTTATTTTGCTATCTCATCTTGGTAGACCCGAAGAAGGTCATACTACACCTGAATTTTCTTTAGCGCCTATTGCTGAACGTCTGCAAATGTTATTAGGATGCCCGGTTAGGTTTATTCCCCATTGGTTAGACGGATTTGAAATTGTGTCGGGGGAGGTTGTGCTTTGTGAGAATATACGTTTTCAAAAAGGTGAGAAAAAAAATGATCCGATCCTAGCTAAAAAAATAGCGAAATTAGGTGATATTTTTGTTATGGATGCTTTTGCAACCGCGCACCGAAGTGAAGCATCAACAGTTGGCGTAGGCCAATTTTCTAAACAAGCATGTGCAGGATTGCTATTAATGTCAGAGTTGAAAGCTTTAACACAGGCTTTAAAAAATCCAGCGAGGCCTTTGCTTGCTATTGTGGGTGGTTCTAAGGTTTCTAGTAAATTAAAAGTATTAGCCTCTTTGATCCAAAAAGTGGATAAATTAATCTTAGGTGGAGGGATTGCAAATACTTTTTTAGTTGCGCAGGGATATAAGCTCGGGCGATCATTAGTTGAAAATGATCTTATTGCAGAAGCTAAACGTTTGTTTGAGTTAGCACAACAAAGTCAAGTTGGAATTATTTTGCCAATTGATGTGGTAGTTGCCAAAGAACTTTCTGCAACGGCTAAAACGTATATTAGAAAATTAACGGGAATTAAAAACGATGAAATGGTTTTAGATATTGGTCCAGAATCTATCAAAGTTTATAGGTGGGCTATTGACTCTGCAGCTACAATCTTATGGAATGGACCGGTTGGTGTTTTTGAAATGAACCCTTTTGAAGCGGGTACAAAAGCTTTAAGTTTAGCTATCGCAGGAAGTAACGCTTTTTCAATTGCCGGTGGAGGCGATACTTTAGCAGCCATAGAAAAATATGCAATTGGCGATAAAATCACTTATATTTCTACCGGCGGCGGTGCGTTTCTCGAATTTATTGAAGATGAAAATTTTCCGGTTTTAAATTTATTGAAAAAGAGATCTTAAGAGGTGTAATGTTAAAGCGATTTAAAAGAACTAAAATTGTGGCTACGCTGGGCCCGGCTACCGATGAGGAAGGTGTTCTACGGGCGATGATAAATGCCGGTTTAGACGTTGTCCGGTTAAATTTTTCACATGGTAAAGCAGAGGAC
This sequence comes from Rickettsiella sp., assembly GCA_031119195.1. Classification (GTDB taxonomy): domain Bacteria; phylum Pseudomonadota; class Gammaproteobacteria; order Diplorickettsiales; family Diplorickettsiaceae; genus JAVHYG01. The sequence continues at coordinate 4,034 of JAVHYG010000047.1, forward strand.
CATATAAAGCGGGCAGAGCTAGTTCGTAAATGTGCTCAAGGAGCAGGTCGTGAAATTGCGATTATGGCGGATTTACAGGGACCAAAAATTCGTATTGCGCGGTTCAAACAAGGTAAGATTTTTTTAAAAGAAGGATCGCAGTTTATTTTGGATGCTGATTTATCCAAAGAGGCAGGTGACGAGAAAGCGGTGGGCATTGATTATAAAGGTTTACCTAAAGATGTAGGTCGAGGCGATGTGCTATTACTCGATGATGGACGTTTAGTATTTAAAGTTAATAAAGTTCAAAAAAATAAAATTATTTGCAAAGTAGAAGTTGGCGGTGAATTATCTAACAATAAAGGCATTAACCGCAAAGGTGGTGGACTTTCTGCAGAGGCTTTAACTGCTAAAGATAAAAAAGATTTAAAAACAGCTGTTAAGTTAAATGCCGATTACATTGCTATTTCATTTCCACGCAATGCCGCAGATATGAAAAAAGCAAGGAGTTTATTAAAAAAAGCGAAGGGAACTGCGGGTCTAATTGCAAAAATAGAACGTAGTGACGCTGTTCCACTTTTAGATGAAATTATTAAAGCATCGGATGCGGTAATGGTAGCACGAGGTGATTTAGGCGTAGAAATTGGTGATGCCGAATTACCTGCGGTACAAAAACATATTATTCAACGTGCGCGATCCCTGGATAAAGTTGTTATTACTGCCACACAAATGATGGAATCTATGATCCATAATTCTATTCCGACACGAGCAGAAGTATTTGATGTGGCAAATGCGGTATTAGATGGAACTGATGCAGTTATGTTATCGGCAGAAACAGCGACAGGCGAACATCCGGAATTAGTTGTTGCTGCAATGGCGCGTATATGTTTAGGGGCAGAAAAACAACCCAAGACCAGAGTATCGAGACACCGTGTAGAGTGTCAGTTTCAACGGCGTGATGAAGCGATTGCAATGGCGGCGATGTATACCGCAAATCATTATAATATTAAAGCGATTATTGCTTTAACGGAATCGGGGGCTACACCTTTATGGATGTCTCGTATTCGTTCAGGGATTCCAATTTATGCTCTTGCGCATAGCGTTCGTACCACGCGTCGATTAACACTTTACCGAGGCGTTTATCCAATATATTTCAATATTGATAAATTAGATAAACGACATGTCAATGATTTTGCTTTTACAGAACTAAAAAAGCATGGTGTGTTACGTAAAGGTGATTGTATCCTTATTACCTATGGTGATCTTTTAAAGACTACCGGCGGAACGAATACGCTCAAGATTCTTGAAGTCCCCTAAAAGGCTTATGCTAAAAGTTAGCTTTTAGTGTAGCGCTTTGTTGCCGTCTTTCTGCGGTGCTTATTTACACGCAAGTAAATTACGTTCCTCGAAAAGCTGGCGCCACGCGCGCTACTCCTAAAATCTAACTTTTAGCATAAGTCCAGTTGCCTTTATTCGCATGCCTATATGTTTACTTAGTTGCACGTTTTTTACAGCATACGCTGCAGATTCCATAAATAATTAAACTGTGATCCGTCATTTTGTAGCCCTTGTCTTTTGCTACAGCTTTTTGGCGTTGTTCAATTTTTTTATCAACAAATTCATCTACCTTACCACATTTGATACAGAATAAGTGATCGTGATGAGGGCCTTTGTCGAGTTCGAATACAGAATAACCCTCTTCGAAATTTCGCCGCTTTACTAATCCGGCTGTTTCAAATTGTGTTAATACACGATAAACCGTTGCTAAACCAATATCTTCTCCCGATTCCAACAGTGCTTTGTAAATATCTTCTGCACTCAAATGACGGGTTTTGACTTGCTCAAGTAGCTGCAAAATTTTTAATCTTGGGACGGTTACTTTTAAGCCGGCTTGCCGTAGTTGTTGATTATCCATTAGACTATCTCTAAACTCCTTAAATCGCGTTAGTTTTTTTCATTATTTTGTTCGCTAAACTCTTCAGCATGCTTTGCTTTATTTTTAGAGTGTGGGGTATAAAACTGGAACATAGTTTATTGATATTATTTTATGACAAAATTGTTTATTAGCTTTTTCTTCTTATTATTACTTTCGGCATGTAGTATTATCTACCGGCCTGATATTCAACAAGGAAATGTACTTTCACAGTCTAGCATAGACCAGTTAAAACTGGGCATGACAGAGGAACAAGTTCGTTACTTGTTGGGTAGTTGTGTCTTAGAGCCTTCTTTCCAGTCAAATCGCAGAGACTATGTTTATTTTTATAAACCCGGCCATGGTGAGTCGACTCAACGGCATATAAGTCTCTTCTTTTCTGGCGGTCGATTAATCAGCATTAAAAATACTACCTAATTAATAGACCTCTTGCATAATCTGCGTAATAGATTTGATTTCATCGTTAAACGAAATTCTACGGTCCTCATTTACCGCATGTAAACTCCGGTCCTAGATTATCGTTTGCCTTGAACTCAAGCCTATTACTTGCTTATGCAAGAGGTCTAATGTTTAATTCAAACATTTGGCTTTTTCTCGTTTTTACTGTATCACTGAGAATATTGGAATTAAGATCGTAGTGATTCTATAGCTTTTTGTTTTTCTGCGCGTTGCTTTCTATTTTTTTTAGGGTCAATGATTAGGGCGTGATAGATTTCTATTCTATCGCCTGATTGTACTTTTGTATTAAGGGGAAGTATCTTCCCAAAAATTCCCACCTTGTTTTTTGTCAAATCAAGCTTAGGAAATTGTAATAAAATACCTGATTGCTGAATGGCCTTTTCGATATAATAGGGTTCGGATAGTGTTACAGGTATTATGACTTGAATTTGAGGGTCAGCAAATGATACTTCAATTTGAATACTCATAATTAACTTAGTTTTTTCCATATTGTTGTTTCGCTCTATCAGAAAAAGCTTGAATAAGTTTACGAGCGATTTGTTCGAAAATAGGCGAAAAAGCAAAAGCTAATAATTGACTTGCAAATTCAAATTCTAAATTTAGATATACTTTACATCCTTTTTCAGTAGGCTCAAATGTCCAGAAGCCTTCTAATTGGCGAAAAGGGCCATTGACAAGGCTAATTTCGATCATCTTGTTTTTTTGCAAACGATTAGAAGTAGTAAATGATTTAGAAAAACCGCCTCCGCTTAGAGTAAGTTTTGCTTGTATGTTATCTTCATCTCGACTTACTATTTTGCTTTCTGTGCATCCAGGGAGAAATTCAGAATAGGCTTCGATATTATTGACAAGATCATACATCTTTCCCACATTATAGGGAACTTCCAAACTTTCTTGAATAATTGGCATAACCATTTCATAGACCCTATTCTGCATATTTGCTAATTATATTTCTTTTGTAGTTTCTTGAAGATGCTAAATCGCATATTCAAGTATAATGCCAATGTAGGTCTGTATAATAAAAGCCTAAAATAGGCAAGTATAACCCTATTGTACTTGAAGTTGCGAGTTCTGACTTTAAGCTTGCTTTTTCGGGGATAAACCACGTAATCGGTTACACTGCGCTGATTTTTTTAAAAATTTGAACCTTATTTACAAGCAGGTAAACTATTATCGTATGAAACCTAAGAAACAGAAACTATCGCAAGGCAGTACTATTGCCTTAAACAGGCGTGCGCGTCATGATTATTTTATTGAGCAGTCTTTAGAAGCTGGGCTTGTTTTACAAGGTTGGGAAGTAAAAAGTCTACGTAGTGGACGTGTCCAGTTAAGTGAAAGTTACGTTATCTTAAAGAATGGCGAAGCATGGCTTTTGGGGAGTCATATTACCCCATTATCGACTATTTCTACTCAACATACTCATCCTGATCCAGCCCGTACACGCAAGCTTTTACTTAATGAACGTGAGTTAAATAAATTGACTGCTAGCATTATGCGTAAAGGCTATACTTTAATTGCATTAAAGTTATATTGGAAAAAAAATCGTGTTAAATTAGAGGTAAGTTTAGCGCGAGGTAAGCAAGAGCATGATAAACGAGCGAGTATAAAGGAAAGAGACTGGCAGCGGGATAAAGTGCGTTTGCAGCGTTACTCAAGGTAAGCTTTTTATCTACAATTAACATAGTATAGATTTTTGCAAGAAAATAGGCAGTTTATCTCAAAAAAATAGCGTATAATAGAGGTTCGGGGGCGATCGGCTTCGACGTCGGTTACAAACCCCAAAGTGCATGTCGAGGACGCAACTTTGCCTCGTTAATCATGTTGTAAACTTATAGTTGCAAACGACGACTATATCTCCGCTGAAAACGTTGCTATTGCTGCTTAAACCACAGTAAATCGTGTAACGTTTGCGCCGTCTAAACAACGGCAAGCGCCATGAACTTTGCAGTGCTTGTTCTGTGGGGGGAATGGTCATATCTGACAAGCTCGTAGTCTAGTCTGTCTGAGACGAGACTGCTAAATGTGTAAAGACTCGTTGGTAAATTCCCTGTCAACCGGAAATTTATCGATTAAATTTAAAGATTGACTAAACATGTAGTGCTAAGGGCAGCGGATTGGCGGACGTGGGTTCGATTCCCACCGCCTCCACCAAATTCTAATCTAAAAACTTCCAAAATTGTCTAAAACCCCTTGTAATTAAGGGGTTTTTTTTTATTACTCTTAGTCCAGTGAAATCTTAACAAAGCCCCAACATCCAGCCCTAAAGTGGGGCTTGATGGGGGCTTAATGTGTAGAAAGAAGAATAAGGCCCCCATGGCATTAACAGTGGTGCAAGTGAAGAATGCGAAGCCGCGTGAGAAGGCTTATAAAATGGCTGATGAGCGCGGGTTGTATCTTTTGATTAATCCAAATGGTTCTAAGCTATGGAAGCTAAAGTATTGGTTTGCTTTTGAAAAGAAATTGTCTTTAGGTGCCTATCCTGATGTGAGCTTGGCTTCATAAAATAACTTGCAGACTCTGGTTGGAACGTATCAAGGATATTTTATTTATAGATTTTATTCATATGTTTTTTTAATTTTCAATATTAAATTTTTAATATCGATAAGTCATTCCCAGGATATTTTTTTTTCAAATACAACATAAATTAATGCTTCTTTTGTGATGTTGAGGACGACATAAGAAATACCTATAGATAACATACCCCATATTAAACCAGCTACAGCGCGCTTACCAACACGGTTGCACGCACAATTAGCGCATGGCGCTAAAACACGAGGTTATATAGTTAAATATTACTTTGAAGTTAGCTGCTGCATACCTATACTATGTTTACGGCAAAGATGGATATAGATATTAAAAAGATATATTTTACTTAGTTTTTCTGATACTATCTCTTGTTATCTTTCAGTTATTTCCAATACAGGGTTTAAAGGAATCCTTGGGTGAGCGACAAAGTTATATTCTATACATAAAAATAAATTTTAATCTATATTTTCAAGCTTGTCCGCACTTTCGCGGATAGGTGTTTGTGGATAGGTAATGAAAGAAAATAAAAATTTAATGTTATGAATGGGTTTTAGTCTCAGCGTACTGAAAAAAGTGCTGCACGGATCGATAATTTTTTTCTTAAATTTGCTTTTATAAAAGCATAAAAATTATTTTATTTTCCTTTAGGAAAAAAATAGCTGAAAAACTTCCTAGAGATATTTTGTTACTTTAATTTATATTTGCAATCACTCTTACTCCTATACAGTACAATGGATTTAACTCATAAATTAGTGTAGAAAATTATTCAGGAAAAGTTAAGCTCTGTTACGTTGTAGTTTTTTTAAATTTATTTTTTGTTTAAATAGTACTCGTTTTAGTTTTTTGAAAAAAGGGATTTACATTGAATATATTAGGATATAGTGGATTGCATGGGGCTATAAACTTTCGTAAAAGTTTCTATAACAATTTTACTGAGCAGGAATATCGCATGTGTCAAGGATTGGATTCAGCTGCTTGTATCATGGTTGGTGATCAGTTAATAGCAGCTGTTGAAGAAGAGCGTTTTAATGGAGAAAAATATACCTGTAATTTTCCTATCAATGCAGTTAATTATTGTTTACAGAAAGCAGGGTTAACTTTAAGTGATTTGGACTATATCTGTCATGGATTTAATTACCAGCCTTATTATTCATTATTTTTAACGACACAAGGTAGTCGCCTATATTACCAGAAAGTTCTCGATCCGCGGTTACAAATCGATTTATGGAAAAACTATTTCCCAAAATCAATCATTAATGATAAATTAATATCTATTGATCACCATCTGGCACATGCAGCAACAGCGTATTATCCAA
>JAVHYG010000047.1:10256-11681 GCA_031119195.1 Rickettsiella sp.
TTGGTGAAATACATAGTCTTTCATTATTTTCTGCTGAAAATGGAAAAATAAATTTGCTGAAAAATTATAATTTATTTAGTTCGTTGGGTGTATTGTATTCTCAAATTACAGCACATTTAGGTTTTTACATTAACTCTGATGAATATAAAGTCATGGGTTTAGCACCTTATGGAGATAAAAAAAGATATCAACAGTTATTTAATGAAATTATTGAATATCGTGATCAAGGTCAAATTTTTATTAAAAAATTCAAATTAAATATAACAGAAACGGATAGACAGACTGGTCGTGGCTTTCGAAAATGGTTATCAGAGAATTTTTTTGCACCGCGTGCACCTGAATCTGCTATTACGCAAGAACATAAAGATCTGGCAGCAGCTTTACAGAATACACTAGAACAAGCACTCTCGCATATTCTTAGTTTTTGGCAAGAAAAAACTGATTTAGAAAAGCTTTGTATGGCTGGAGGCGTTGCTTTGAATTGTACTGCTAATGGCAACCTTTTACGTAAGGCTCTGTTTAAAGATATCTATGTACAGCCAGCAGCAAATGATGCAGGGACCGCCTTAGGGGCGGCTATGATCCAAGCTCATCAAAAGGGAAGATATCTTCCCTGTATGTCGCCTTTTGATTTGCCTTGTTTTGGCCCAGATTTTCATGAAGACGATTATAAAAAAGCAATTGAAAAGTTTACTGGCCAAATTACATATAAAAAATTTTCTCTTTCCGATGTTATTAAAGAAGCAGCAAAATGGATAACAAATCGAAAGATAATTGCTTGGGTACAAGACCATATGGAGTTTGGGCCTAGAGCTTTAGGTAATCGTAGTATATTGGCGGACCCTACTGATCCTAGCATGCGTGATCGAATTAATTTATTGATTAAACAGCGAGAATCTTTTCGTCCTTTTGCTCCTTCCGTTAAATTTGAAACGGCTCATCATTATTTTGATATACCTCATGGACGTGAGTTTCCACATATGCTTTATACAGTACCAGTTAAAGATGAATATAAATCCATTTTACCAGCGATTACACATGTCGATGGGTCTGCACGCATTCAAACAGTCAATAGACGTTACGCTGAAAAATATTGGCTTTTACTCGATGCAGTTGAGCAGTTATCAGGTATTCCTTTAGTACTTAATACTTCTTTTAATATGAGAGGACAACCCATTGTATGTACGCCAGAGGAAGCAATTAGAACTCTAATTTCGGCAAAACTTGATGCATTATTTATGGGTAATTTTTTGATAACTGTTAATTAGGTAAGTTTAGTTTTATAAAATGAAAAATATTATTAGTTTTTTTTTCATAACGCTGTCTATCTATTTACCCCAAGGTATCTTTTTTGTAGGGACCGCAGGTTATTTTTCTAACTTTGAAAATCCATTTATTCCATTAGGTAATGTATTTCTCTTGGCA
>JAVHYG010000048.1 GCA_031119195.1 Rickettsiella sp.
TGCCGGCGGAACAGGCAACCCTTTAGTCAGTACGGATTCAGCGGCGAGTTTACGTGGAATAGAAATAAAGGCAGATGTATTATTGAAGGCAACGCATGTGGATGGGATATTTTCTACTGATCCTAAAAAAGATAAAAAAGCTATTTTATATTCAACGCTAAGTTATCAAAAAGCCTTAGAAGAAGAACTTGGCATAATGGATTTGGCTGCTTTTTGTCAATGCCGCGATTATAATTTGCCAATACACGTTTTTAATATCCAATCTAAAAACACTTTGCGTGATATTATTCAAGGTGCGAATAAGGGTAGCTTGGTTAATAAAGGGGAATGAAGTTATATGAGTATTGAGTCAATAAAATTAGATGCAGACCAAGGGATGCAAAGGGCAATAGAAGCGCTGGAAATCAGTCTTGCTAAGTTACGAACGGGTAGGGCGCATCCAAGTTTATTGGAACAATTGCGAGTTTCTCAATATGCTCAAGAAGTTCCTTTGAATCATGTTGCCAATATTACCATTGTTGATGCAAGGACTTTGTTAGTGACACCTTGGGATAAAACATTAATACCCGCTATTGAAAAAGCGATTAGGAAATCAGATTTGGGTTTAAATCCAGTGACAGCCGGTAATGCCATGCGAGTGCCATTACCAGCTTTAACCGAGGAAAGTCGACGTGAAATGACAAAATTAGTTGGAAAAGAGGTTGAAGATACCTGCATATCGATTCGTAAACATCGTCAAGACGCCAATACTAAGCTTAAAAAGCTTATAAAAGAAAAATCAATTACAGAGGATGAGGAGCGTCGTGCGCAGGATACGATTCAGAAAATAACGGATCTTGCGATTGAACGAGCAAAAAAAGTAGCAAATGTAAAAGAAAAGGAACTCATGCAGGTTTAGTGGCTACTTAATATGTCAATGCCTCATCCAGTCCCTATTCTAAAATATCCTCGTCATCTTGCCATAATTATGGATGGAAATGGTCGTTGGGCTAAAAAAAGACATTTATTACGTATGCTTGGCCATCAGGAAGGCGTGAAAACCGTTCGTAAAATCATTAAAAAATGTGGTGAATTGGGTATAGAAGTGCTGACACTCTTTGCATTTAGTAGCGAAAATTGGCAGCGACCTGACCAAGAAGTTAACCATTTGATGGCGCTTTTTCTTAATACTTTACAAGGTGAAATAGAAAAATTAAACCAAAATAAAGTTCAATTGAGGATAGTGGGAAGTCTAGCGCGCTTTAAAGAACCGCTACGTCAGTGGATTGAAAAATCTCAACAATTAACTGTAGATAATACGGGTCTAAAACTTATTATTGCTGTGGATTATAGTGGTCGATGGGATATCATTCAGGCAACACAAGCACTAACACGTCAAATTCAAACAGGAACACTTCAGTCTGAGGAAATTACACAGGATTTATTTGCGCGCTATTTATGTTTAGCGGATTTGCCATCTCCAGATTTATTAATTCGTACCGGAGGCGAATACCGCATTAGCAATTTTCTTTTATGGCAACTTGCTTATACAGAACTTTATTTTACCGGAATTTTATGGCCTGATTTTAATGAAGAAGAATTAAATAAAGCGTTACTTTTTTATTCTCAGCGGGAGAGGCGTTTTGGTTACACCAGTGAACAACTCTCGGAAATAAATGCTTAAGCTGCGAATTTTAACGGCACTGATACTTATTCCCTTAGTGATAGTAGGTATTTTTTATTTGTCGCAATGGGCTTTTATGGTGATAACGGCATTGATCACGCTACTTGCTGCTTGGGAATGGTCGCGTTTAAGTGGCTGGATTGAGCTAACGCGCCGTTCTTTTTTTGTAGGATTTCAGTGTGTTATTTTACTAAGTTTAATGGTTTTTCCTACACCGGCCAAATGGGTATGGATGGTACTATTAGGTTTGCTTTTTTGGTTAATTCTCTCTATTTATTTGCTTAATGCACGTAGACAACCCATATTACCTCAGATTCCTAGTCCTGTGAGGGTGGGTTTAGGCTGGCTTATACTTACTTTGTGTTGGGCGGCGTTGCAATTGTTACATTTAAACCCTTTCTATTTACTATTCATGTTATTGATTATTTGGCTAGCAGATACAGCAGCGTACGTCAGTGGGCGTTTATGGGGACAACATTTATTGGCGCCGACTTTAAGTCCAAAAAAGACCTGGGAAGGTATGATTATTGGATTGGTAACAACTTTTTTTACAGCTATGCTTATTCAAACTTTTTTCAAGGGTGTTAAGCCTTATTTATGGCAAATATTTGTGCTTGTTTTACTGACTAGCTTGGCTTCAATAGCAGGTGATCTATTTGAAAGCCAATTAAAACGATTGGAAGGGTTAAAAGATAGTGGTCATTTGTTACCTGGCCATGGCGGTATTTTGGACCGCATTGATAGTTTATTGGCAGCGGCGCCCGTATTTGCGGGATCTTTGTTATTATTGGGTTTAGCTTCATGAAGTCTTTAACTATTTTAGGTGCAACAGGTTCGGTAGGGGTGCATACCTTAGATATTATCGGACAACATCCCGATCTTTTTAAAGTTATTGCGCTTACGGCTCACCATAATATGGAGTTGCTTTTCAAACAATGTCTTCAATATAGACCAGATTATGCCGTGGTCAGTACGGAAGCCTTGGCGGAGAATTTACAAAAATGTTTGCAAGAACAGTCTGTAGAAACCAAGGTATTAGTTGGACCTGAAGCACTTGTTGAAGTAGCGAGTCTTGCGGAAGTTGATACGGTTATGGCAGCAATTATTGGTGCGGCGGGATTATTACCGATCTTAGCGGCTATAAAAGCTAAAAAACGGGTATTGCTCGCTAATAAAGAAGCCTTAGTGGTGGCAGGGCCTTTATTAATTGAAGAAGCTAAACGTTCTGATGTTACGTTAATCCCTATCGACAGCGAACATAACGCGATTTTTCAATGTTTGTATGGGAAGTTTGAGGTGGGTATTCCACCAAAAAACATATCGAGAGTTACATTAACGGCATCAGGAGGTGCTTTACGTAACAAACCGCTGGATCAACTCGATAAAGCGACACCACTAGAAGCTTGTCAACATCCTAATTGGACCATGGGTCAAAAAATTACTATTGATTCTGCTACATTGATGAATAAAGGGTTTGAAGTGATTGAAGCCCACTTTTTATTTGGATTGCAGCTAGAACAAATAGAGGTAGTTTTACATCCGCAAAGTATTGTTCATTCCTTGGTGGAATATTGTGATGGATCAATACTCGCCCAACTTGGCAGTCCTGATATGCGTATTCCAATTTCCTATGCATTAGCATGGCCGGAACGCTTAACAAATTCTGCGCCGTGTTTGGACTTGTCAAAAGTAGCACGCTTAGAGTTTAAACCGATTGATAAAGAACGTTATCCTTGTCTGGATTTAGCCTATCAAGCCCTTAAGATAGGAGGAACCGCAACGACTATTCTTAATGCGGCGAATGAAGTTGCGATACAAGCTTTCTTAGAAGAAAAAATCAAATTCACCGATATCGCAAAACTGAATAAACTAGTATTGGAAAAGATACATTCGCGCCCCGTGAGTAGCATTGAAGTGATCTTAGAGGATGATAGTTTAGCACGCGCAGTTGCTTTAGAAATGACTGAACCGACACGAAAAGCGCTAGCATCTTTGTCAGATGCTGATATGATGGATGCCCACGCGGCTATTTTTTAATTTTTTTTTAAAAATAATTAACATGCATCGTTTATTGAGATTTTTTTTACCCAGTATTTTACTGATTGCTTCCTTATTACCTATTCAGGCGTATGCTTTTTACGTAAGCCGAATTGAAGTAAGAGGATTGCAAGGGATAAGCCGTGATACGGTTTTAAGTTATTTGTCAGTGAGGGCAGGCCAAACGTTTCATCCTGAACAATCCTCACAACTTATAAATGCTCTGTATGCAACTGGTTTTTTTAGTAACGTTAGTTTGCAAGAGCAAGGAAATACATTAATTATCAACGTTGTAGAAAGACCGGTATTGAGTCAAATCACAGTAACGGGCAACAAAGAGATTCCTAAAGATAAACTCAATGAAATACTAAAGAAAATAGGATTAGTACAAGGTCAGATTTTTGACAAATCAATTTTAGATCGCTTTGTTGCGCAGCTGCGCGCGCAGTATGACAATATGGGTAAATATTCTGCGCGTGTTACTCCCGTTATCATTCCTCAATTAAATAATAGAGTAGCGGTACGGATTGAAATATCAGAAGGGCTTACCGTTCAGATAGGTGGTATTTCTATTATAGGTAATCAACTATTTAGTGAAAAAAAATTAATTGGCGCAATGCCATTGTCCACAGCCCATTTTTGGTCTTTTTTTACAAATTCTGATCAATATAATCAGAATAAATTATCTGATGCCTTACAAGCTTTACAATCTTATTACCTTGATCGAGGGTATCTTAAATTTAAAGTAGATTCTACACAGGTTACTTTAACACCTGATCGGAAAACAGTTTTTATTATCATTCATGTAACAGAAGGTCCTCTTTATAAATTTAGTGGTTATGACGTTACGGGCCGTGTTTTATTAAATCAAACTAAATTGCAATCTATTCTAAAACCCATCAAAATGGGTGACGCATTTTCTCGTCAAAAAGTAGTGGATGTTGAACAAGGATTAAAGAAAGCATTGGGTAATTTTGGTTATATTTTCACAACTGTAAATACATTACCGAATGTAGATGAAAAAAACAAAACGGTTTTTCTAACTTTTTATGTTGATCCAGGCAATCGGGTTTATGTTAGACATATCAATATCATGGGAAATCTAAAAACCCAAGATGAAGTCTTTCGTCGTCTCTTACTGCAACAAGAAGGTGCTTTAGTTTCTCAGTCTGATATTAAAGCATCGCTAAGGCAGCTCAATCTCAGTGGTTTTGTTGAGGGCGAGCCGCAAATAACGCCGATGCCTATTCCAGGGTATACTGATCAAGTTGATTTAGATCTTAATATCAATGAAGCGCATGCAGCTCAAGCACTATTTAGTTTAGGTTATGGTACCAATGGACCAGTAATAGGGGCGTCGCTGAATCAAAATAATGTGTTTGGTACCGGTAATCAATTGGGTATTAACTTCAATAATACCCGTGCTGCGACGATCTATAGTGTTAGTTATAACAACCCCTATTACACATTAGATGGTGTACAACGTGGCTTTGACCTTTTTTTCCAACGGTCTACGCCAAGTAACTTAAATACAACTACATATAGTACTAATACCTATGGTGGCGATCTCCATTATAGTATTCCATTCGATGCCAAAGGGGATACTTTACAGCTCTCTGGCGGATTACAAAAATTACAACTCAATTTACCCCCTTTCAGTCAATTGTCGACGGAAGTACAAAAGTTCGTTACGCAGCATGGTAAACAGTTTAATCAGTTTTTATTATCGGTAGGTTGGACGCGAAATGGTTTAAATAGGCTTGTTTTTCCTGAAGAAGGACTTTATCAAAGTGCAAGTGTGCAGCTTGCATTACCTGTTGGAGGTAAGCCTTTAGACTATTACAAAGCTAATTATAATGGTATGGGTTATTATCCATTAGGCCATGATTTTAAACTACAAGGTCGATTAACCTTGGGTTATGGTAATGGGTTTGGCTCTACACAAGGTTTACCTTTCTTTGCTAACTACTATGCAGGCGGTATAGGAATAGATGGTCAGGTTCGGGGTTATGAAATAAGTTCTCTGGGTCCGCGTGATAGTAATGGTTACCCACTAGGTGGTAATATCATGACCGTAGGTAGTGTGGCCCTTATCATGCCGATGCCGGCTTCTCTATCTGAAAAAGTAAGGACTAGCCTATTTATCGATGCGGGTAACGTTTATTCTACTTTAGGGGTGACTCGGCCGAATCAACCGCGTGGAGGTACTTCGTCGGGCCCATTGCGCTACTCAACAGGCCTAGATGTAGATTGGCGTGTGCCTGTTTTTAATGTAACATTAAGCTTTAGTGTGGCTAAGGCGATCAATCCTAAGCCAGGCGATCAAACCCAAGTTTTCCAGTTTAATATTGGAACTGGCTTTTAATACAAGCTTATTTAAGGAGCTCTGATAATGAAAAATATTTGTTTATTATCCCTGGTATCATTAGTTATGGTGCTAACGACAAATGCGTACGCTGAAGGTGTAAAACTAGCCGTCGTTGATATGCAAGCTGTGCTACAGAAAGCTCCGCAGATAGCTAAAATTAATGATAGTTTGACGAAGCAGTTTAAAAGTAGGCAAGATAAAATTATTCAGGAACAACATAACTTACAAACAGAAGCCCAAAACTTAGAGAAAAATGCGGCTGTTATGAAGACGGAAGAACGTACTAAGTTAGAAAATAAAATTATGACGGACAGGAACAATGTTCAATCCATGGTGGCTTCATTTCAAAAAGATCTTTCTAAACAACAAAGCGATTCCTTGCATGGTTTCAGTCAACAATTAGACAGTGTCGTCAGTAAACTTGCTGGTCAAATGGGGATTGACCTCGTTATTCAGAAAGGTAGTACCCTTTACGCTAAAGATGATCTCAATATCACCTCGCAGGTTTTAGATGCTTTAAAAAAGGCCTAATAGAAACCCAGAACTTAAATTTTCATAAAGGCCTAGAGCTAGGTGCATAGTGCAGCGTTCTTACAGATTAGAAGAAATAGCCTATATAATTAATGCTGATTTAAAAGGCGATCCCGATTGTCTGATTAGCGGTATTATGACGCTGCAAAATGCGAAGCCAGGTCAAATTTCATTTTTAGATAATCACCGTTATCTAAAATATCTCGCTCAAACAAAAGCTTCTGCGGTTATTTTACGGCCTGAACATCAGTCGAAAGTACCTTCGTCTTGCCATGTTTTAGTGACTGTCGATCCTTACCTTGCTTTTGCAAAAATCACTGAGCGATTTAAAAAGAAAAATGTGTATGGAATGGGTATGCATTCAACCTGTATAATTGGTAAGAATTGTAACATTGATCCCTCTGCGTCTATTGCCCCTTTTTGTGTGTTAGGTAACAACGTTTGTCTAGAACAAGGCGTTATTATTGGATCAGGATGTAGTATAGGAGATGGTGTTACTATCGGTGCGAAGAGTCGTTTAGAACCTAATGTTACTTTATATGCCGACACTATTATTGGTGAAAATGTGATAATACATAGTGGAAGTGTTATTGGTAGTGATGGTTTTGGTTTGGCGAAAGACAAAGAAAATTGGGTGAAAATTCCTCAATTAGGTAAAGTGCAAATAGCTAATGATGTGGAAATAGGCGCTAATGTAACCATTGATCGGGGTGCTTTAGAAGATACATTTATCGATACCGGTGTTAAATTAGATAATCAAATTCAAATAGGCCATAATGTGCACATTGGCGCTAATACAGCTATAGCCGGTTGTACGGGTATTGCTGGAAGTACGCGTATTGGCAAAAACTGCATGATAGGTGGAGGCGTCTGTATTAATGGGCATATTGAGATTGCTGATAATGTGAACATTACTGGGTCGTCCAGTATTGTTCATTCTATTCGCACGTCAGGGACTTATTCTTCCACACAATCGATACAACCCCAACGTGAATGGCAAAAAAACAGTGCGCGATTTCGGCAGCTGGATAAAATTGCTAGGCGCTTAAAAAAAATCGAAAATTTTTTTTCCCAGAAAGTTAAGATATTAGAAAAAAGTAAATAGCTATTTTTATTTGCGATCATGAACTTGAGTTTCATAGGACAAAGGATCTATAAGTGTCCGACAATAAAATCAGGTTATGATGCAGTTTAAAAATGGTCTATAAATCTAGGTAAGCATTATGAATACACCAATGGATATACAAGAAATACTCAATTATTTACCGCAACGCTACCCGATTTTAATGATTGATAAAGTTAGTTCAATAGAGCCGAGTAAATCAATTGTGGCTATTAAAAATGTCACTGTTAATGAACCACATTTTTTAGGTCATTTCCCGGGAAATCCTATTATGCCAGGTGTGCTTATTTTAGAAGCGATGGCGCAAGCTACCGGTATTCTTGCACTGTATTCTAATAAAGAACGTAATAAAGAAGGCTTTCTATATCTTTTTGCGGGTATTGATAATGTACGTTTTCGGCGCCAAGTTGTTCCCGGTGATCAATTGCGAATTGAGGCGCACGTATTAAAGGTAAAAGGTGATGTTTGGAAATGCAAAGTAAAGGCGGAAGTTGATAATGAGTTGGTGTGTGAAGCTGAAATTATGGGTGTTGGTCAAGATACTAAAAAAGATACAAAACTATGATTGATTCGCGCGCTATTGTTGATGCCAAAGCTAAGTTAGAGAAAAATGTTTCCGTAGGGCCTTGGACTATTATCGGGCCTGATGTTGAAATAGCGGAAGGAACGGTTATAGGTTCCCATGTTGTTTTGAAGGGTCCTACACGTATAGGTAAAGCTAATAAAATTTACCCTTTTGTGTCTCTAGGAGATGATCCGCAGGATAAAAAATATCAAGGTGAAAGAACCTATTTAGAAATTGGCGATCACAATGTGATACGTGAATACTGTACGATTAATCGTGGAACTGTACAAGATAAAAGCATAACAAAAATAGGTGATAATAATCTTTTTATGGTAGGCACACATATTGCGCATGATTGTAGTATTGGTAACCATACTATTTTTGTAAATAACGTGGCATTAGCCGGCCATGTTACAGTAGGTGATTATGCTATTTTAGGTGCTTATAGTGCTGTACATCAATTTTGTCAGATTGGAGAATATAGTTTTATTGCTGCAGGTAGTATGGTGAGACAAAACGTTTTACCCTACATATTAGTTGAAGGAGGGCACGATGCTAGGGCATGTGGTCTGAATAAAGAAGGCTTAAAAAGAAATGGATTTAGCAATGCCGCAATTAATGCTTTACGTTCTACATACAAACTAATTTTTCGTAAAAATTTAACGGTCGAGCAAGCCTTAGAACAACTAAAAACTTTAGAACCAAACTATTCCCAAGTGAAACTAATGGCTGATGCACTAAAAAACGCTGATCGTGGCATCATTCGTTAATTCAAATCCAGTTTTACGTATTGGAATCGTAGTTGGTGAAACTTCTGGCGATTTATTAGCTGCCGATTTGTTTAAATCTTTAAAACTAAGGGGAATTTCGTTTGTAGCAGAAGGAATAGCAGGTCCTGAGATGCAAGAACAAGGATGCCATTCCTTGTTTTCAATGGAAACGCTTACAGTCATGGGCTTAGGTGAAATTCTTAAGCAGCTTCCACAATTATTACGTGTGCGTCGTCAGCTTATTCATCACTTTATTTCTAATCCGCCCGATGTATTTATTGGTGTTGATGCACCTGAGTTTAATTTAGGAGTAGAAAAAAAATTAAAACAACACGGCATACCTACCGTACATTATGTTAGTCCAAGTGTATGGGCATGGCGCCGTTGGCGACTAAAAAAAATTGCTAAAGGGGTTGATCTAATGCTAACCCTTTTTCCTTTTGAAAAACAGTTTTATCAAAAACATCATGTTTTTGTGGAATATGTTGGCCATCCTTTTGCAGATGTAATTCCTTTAGATAATGAGTGTTTGCTTGCACGTCAAAATCTAGCACTTTCTGAGTCAGCACAAATCATTGCTTTATTACCTGGCAGTCGACGTAATGAAATTGATTATTTAGGTCGTGTGTTTCTCCAAACTGCACTACGTTGCCATGAAGAAAATCCAGCACTTATTTTTGTCGCGGCTATGGTAAATAAAGAAAGAGCTATGCAATTTGTTGCACTGAAAAATTTGATTGCACCGAAATTACCATTAATTATCATAGAAAAGCAATCGCGTCAGGTAATGGCTGCTGCTGATGTAGTTTTATTAGCATCGGGAACAGCAACATTAGAAGCGATGTTATTAAAAAAACCGATGGTTGTGGCTTATAAAATGAGTGCTTTGTCATATTGTATGGCAAAGCTTTTAATAAAGGTTGATCATATTGCTTTGCCTAATTTATTAGCTGGCAAAACCTTAGTGCCAGAATTTGTTCAAGAACATGCGACATCTAAAAATTTAGCTAATGCATTATTTTACTATTTAAATAATCCAGCACGTGTTGCCGATTTACAAGGAGAATTTTTAATTATTCATCAACAATTGCGTTGTAATGCCAGTGAAAAAGCAGTCACTGCTATTCTCAAACTTCTACACTTAAGCTAGATTAAAAATTAAGGATAATTCATTGCTTTAAAAATCGTCGAGATTTGTGTAACTGTGTTGTTATTCCTTTCTTCTTAATATGTTAAGATGATTTTAACTAAGGCGTGTTGACAATTGTGTTAGGATGGGAGAAAAAGAATTGTTTTTTGAGTGTCGTAACTTAGCATACTTGCGGTATGTGAGTAGGAAACGCAGAAAAAAAATTCTTTATTAGCCATCATCGTGCAATTGTCTACACGCTTTAGTGTAGTTCGATTGCTGATGATGTATTCGTGGAATTATCCATTGTGAAAAAATCGCAAATAATTGCTGGCGTTGATGAAGCAGGTCGTGGTCCTTTAGCAGGCCCCGTTTTTGCAGCAGTCGTTATACTCGATTTCAGAAGAAAGATAAGTGGTTTAGCAGATTCTAAACTATTAACTCCAAAAAGACGTGAATATTTAGCTAATAAAATTCAGGATAGAGCTAAAGCGTGGTCACTGGGACGTGCAGAGGTCGAAGAAATTGATCGTATTAATATCTTTCAAGCAACCTTACTAGCTATGCAACGTGCTGTATTAGCCTTAACAGTGTTACCTGATTTTATTTTTGTCGATGGTAAACATTCCCCAAAATTCGCTTGCCCTAGTCAAGCAATTATTAAGGGCGATCAAAAGATAGCTGAGATTAGTGCTGCTTCTATATTAGCTAAAGTGTATAGAGATGCCGAAATGCGTTTATTAGATAGTCAATATCCCGGTTATGGTTTCGCAAAGCATAAAGGTTATGCAACAGAAGAACATCGACAGATATTAAAAAAAAGAGGGCCTAGCGCTATACATAGACGTTCGTTTTCTCCCGTCGCTCAATATGAACTTTTATTTTTAGTTGATACAGTTTAGTTGCAAATTAAAGAACGTATGAGTGCTTGCCTACACCCTATAGCGGACTCATTAGTTTGGCTTCGTATTGGTTTATAGAAATTAGGATATCCTATAGTGCTACTAGCTTTAGAGGTTTTTTTAGTTAGATTTATAACTTGGGGTAGCTTGTCACTAACGAAGTTAGAAGAAGGAGGTTGGTTTCTGTTAGCAATAGGGAAGAGGCTAGGATTGTTTAATTTTTCTTCAGTTGAATGAAA
>JAVHYG010000049.1 GCA_031119195.1 Rickettsiella sp.
GTATTTACCACACTATTTTCCATTACCGCATCCGTCACCCCGCAACAATATTTGGTTAAAACGAAATCCTTGGTTTGAAAAGAGTGTTCTTCCTGCTTTACAAAAAAGTTATCATGAACTTTTCTATCAAAGTAATTGAAGTTAATTTACTAAAACTAATCCTTTTTTATGCCTACTTTAATTTTTTTAGATTTACCCTTGTCGCGTTTAAGGATAATTATTTCTAAAACACCATGTTTTCCTTCGGCAGTTACCCTTTCGGGGTCGGCGCTATCGGGCAAAGCAAAACGTCGATAAAAAGTTCCTTTGGAACGTTCTATTCTCGTGTAGCCCCCTTTTTCTTCTTTTTTAGCGTTGGCTCGTTCGCCCTTAATAGTTAACACCCCATTTTCCATAGAAATTTCTATATCATGGGGATCAACCCCAGGGATATCTGCATAAAGTACAAACCGATCTGATTCCTCTTTAATATCTACACAAGGCGCCCAATGGCTTGTTTCGACTAAAGAATTGTCTTCAGCAAGATTGGGCTCGAACAATTGGTCCCATTCTTTAGACAAACGATGTAGTTGGTGAATTAAAGCAGAAGGCCTATATCGGGTAATATTTGTCACTGTGCTTCCTCCTGGAATTTATACAAAATCTCTAACTTGAAAAAAATAGACTTATCATTTCTTCTCTGTAGCTTCATTTAAATTGCCAGTTTCTTGACAAAGTAGAAGAAATGCTAATTTTTTTCTGGTAAAGTAATAGATTGCCTTATAAAAAACCGTGGTCTTTTCTGTATGACTTATTATCAACAACATATTTTTCTTTGCATTAACGAACGAGATAATAATAGAGATTGCTGTGCTAAACAAGGATCTTTAGCCTTGCTAGATTACCTAAAAACAAAAATAAAAACATTGCCTAAAAATAAAGAAAAAAAGATACGTGTCAATAGCACTAGCTGCCTAGGACGTTGCAAATTAGGACCTGTTTTAGTTATTTACCCTGAAAGCATTTGGTATCATTGCAAAACACAAATTGATATCGATGAGATTATAGAAAAACAAATAATAAACAAAGAAATTGTCACGCGTTTACTATTATCCAATGAACACAAAGCTCTCTAACCTTATACATCCACGCTATTGGCCTACATGGTTGGGACTGGGAATTTTATATGGAATAAGCAAATTACCTTATAAGACACAATTAACTTTCGGGAAATATTTAGGTCGTGGTGCATTTCATTTACTTAAACGTTTCCGTCGCATTGCTAGTATCAATCTTGCACTTTGTTTTCCTGAATTATCAGAGCATGCACAAAAACAACTTTTAAAAAAACATTTTGAGTCACTAGGCATGGGTCTCGTTGAGTCGGCCATGGCATGGTGGATGCCCTACCACAAACTGGCTCCATTAATTCATATTGAAGGCTTAGAACATTTACAGGAAGCCATTGCAAAAAAACAAGGTGTCATTATTCTAAGTGGTCATTTTACTTCTTTAGATATTTGTGGACGTTTATTTTCGAATATTTTCCCCATGTATGTGGTTTATCGCGAGCAAAAAAATAAAGTTATCGATACATTATTAAAGCGCCATAGAAGATTTAAACTAATGCAACCTATACACAGGCATGCTGTACGTCAAATTATTAAAGCCTTACGAAAGAATGCCGCTATTTGGTATGCCGCTGATCAAGATTACGGCGCCGCCCACAGTATTTTTTTGTCTTTTTTTAATATTGCGACTGCGACGATTACGGCACCTAGTCGCTACGCAAAGCAAACACATGCCCAAGCAGTTACATTATTTTACCACCGTCTTCCGCACGGGAAAGGATATCAAATTAAAATAAACCCTATATTAAAAGATTTTGCTACCCTACCTACCCCTGAAGCTACAATTTCTTTCAATCAGTTATTAGAAACGGCTATTCGTGCTCATCCAGAACAATATCTTTGGATACATCGTCGTTTTAAAACAAGACCTATCGGTGACCCTTCCTTTTATTAGAGTACTTTCTATGAACAATAAATTTATTGGTGGAATACTTCTCATTATTGGCACAAGTATTGGAGGCGGTATGTTGGCCCTCCCTATTGCTACAGCACAATTTGGATTCTTTACTTCCATAGGTGCTTTTCTTGTCTGTTGGGCAGTAATGACGTCCTGCGCCCTACTTATATTAGAAGTTAATCTCTGGCATCCAATCAATAGTAATTTAATCACAATGGCTAAAACTACCTTAGGTTGGTTTGGGCAAGTTGTCGCTTGGGTCAGTTATTTATTATTGCTTTACGCTTTACTAGCGGCCTATGTCGCTGGTGGTGGGGATTTTTTACAAAATTTTTTAAGTGGATTGCATATAGATCTAGCCAACAAATTCTCAGCACTTTTATTTACCGGATTATTAAGTACTATCGTTTACAAAGGCATTCATTCTGTTGACTATGTAAACCGTGGCCTGATGTTCAGCAAAATAGCGGCTTATATTTTGTTAGTCATTTGTATTTTTCCTTTTATCTCGCCCAAAAAACTTTTAACGCTAGAAGAATTTCATTACCTTCCAGCGATTATTAGCAGTGTCACCGTTATTATTACTTCATTCGGGTTTGCAATTATTGTACCTAGCTTACGCAGTTATTTTAAAGATGATGCAAAGACACTAAGAAAAGCCATTCTTATCGGCAGTTTAGTGCCTCTTATCTGCTATACCCTTTGGGAATTGGCTATTATGGGCGTTATTCCGGCGCAAGGAAAACTGAGCTTAATGGCAATGCTACATTCAAGCCACTCAACCAGTGATTTGCTAATTAGTTTGAATCAGTTGTTACATAAACCACTTATTAATTTCTTAGCAAAAACTTTCATGGCTATCTGTCTAGCCACCTCTTTTCTAGGTGTTGCATTAAGTCTTTTCGACTTTTTAAGTGACGGTCTTTCACTAAAAAAAACGGGCTTAGGTAAATTAATACTTTATATTGTCACGTTTTTACCTCCACTGATCATTGCAATTCGTTACCCAAATGCATTTATTATGGCACTATCTTATGCAGGTATTCTCTGTGTCATATTACTCATACTACTCCCTACCATGATGGCGTGGAGTGGTCGTTATATAAAAAAATGTGCCAGTGGTTACCAGCTAACTGGCGGTAAATACTTACTTTCTATTTTAATTATGCTTGCTTCACTCTTTATTATTTTAAGCCTTATTTACTAAGAGAGAAAAAATGAATACTAAACAAATTGGCGGTATTTTAATGATCACGGGCAACGCCATCGGCGGTGGCATGCTCGCATTGCCACTCGCCACGGCGCAAGCAGGCTTTATAAATTCCACATTATTTTTAATAGCTTGTTGGGCACTTATGCTAGCTGGTGGCTTACTTATTCTTGAAGTTAACCTTTGGTTTCCTGCCAACAGTCATTTAGTATCAATGGCACGCGCTACACTGGGTAAAACAGGTGAAATCATAACCTGGCTATGCTATTTACTTTTATTGTATTCTTTATTGGCTGCTTATATCGCTGGCGGTTCTGATTTTCTACAGGGATTATTACAAAAAGTAAATCTACATTTTTCGCTTAAAAGCATGGCGATCCTATTTGTTTTTGGCTTAGGCGCCATTGTTTATAAAGGCATACGTTCTGTGGATACCTTTAATCGTGCTTTAATGGGCGGCAAACTATTAATTTATCTTCTACTAATTCTTTTGATATTTCCCTTTCTTTCACATTCGCAACTAAACCAAGGCCAACTCCATTACATACCGAAAAGCCTAATGATTATGGTCACCTCATTTGGATTTGCAGCAATCATCCCTAGTTTACGCACTTATTTTCACAGTGATGTACGTCAATTACGCAGAGTCATTATTTTGGGGAGTTTAATTCCATTAGTTTGTTATATTTTATGGAATGCAGCCATCATGGGAATTATTCCTATCGATGGTAATTTAGGTCTTGCGCATATTGCCCAGGCAAATCAACCTACAAGTGAATTAACTAATACACTCAGCAACTTACTAAATAAAAAAATAATTACCGGATTAGCATGGGGTTTTACCTCTATTTGTTTAGCAACTTCCTTTTTAGGTGTAGGTCTCAGTCTGGCAGATTTCTTAAAAGATGGCTTTGGATTAAACGAAATTAAACAAGGAAATAATATAACTGCTATACTGACATTTCTTCCGCCTTTAATCATAGTCTTATTCTTCCCTGGCGCATTCATGTCTGCGTTAAATTATGCTGGTATTTGGTGTGCCAGTTTGTTAGCTTTACTTCCAGCACTCATGGCTTGGTCAGGACGTTATTATCAACAGATGACGTTTTCTTATCGCGTTATGGGGGGGAAAGGTTTATTAGGTTTGGTTATCATCGCTGCATCTATTATTATTGCACATGCATTTTTTGGCCTAATAAAATAAAAGGCTTATTAGGATCTGCTCATGTCTTTTCAAAAAAAATGCGCGGACGCTATTCGTGCACTTAGCATGGATGCTATACAACATGCAAACTCAGGACATCCGGGAATGCCCTTGGGTATGGCCGATATTGCAACTGTTTTATGGCAGGATTTTTTAAAACATAACCCAGCTAATCCAAACTGGTTTAACCGCGATCGTTTTATTTTATCAAACGGTCATGGTTCGATGTTGCAGTACGCATTACTACACCTCACAGGTTATGCCCTTTCTATGGATGACATCAAAAAATTTCGCCAACTCCATTCTAAAACACCCGGTCATCCTGAATACGGAATAACAGCGGGTGTTGAAACTTCCACAGGTCCATTAGGACAAGGCTTTGCTAATGCGGTAGGGTTGGCGCTAGCAGAAAAATGCTTAGCTGCACAATTTAATCAAACCGACCTTAAAATAGTGGATCATTTCACTTACGTTTTCATGGGTGATGGTTGTCTTATGGAAGGTATTTCTCACGAAGCCGCTTCATTAGCGGGTTGTTTAGGTTTAAATAAATTAATCGCTTTTTGGGATGATAATAACATTTCGATTGACGGAGATGTATCAGGTTGGTTTAAGGATGATACTCCACAACGATTTAATGCTTATCATTGGCATGTCATTACTGATGTTGATGGCCATAATCCAGAAGAAATTAAACAAGCTATAACAGAAGCACGCAAGATTAGCGATAAACCAAGTTTGATCTGCTGCAAAACCCACATTGCTTTTGGCGCGCCTACCTTAGCGGGAAGTCACCATGCCCATGGAGCGCCGCTAGGAAATAAAGAAATTGCCGCAACTAAGAAAGCGCTGAATTGGAATTATTCTGCTTTTGAAATTCCTGAAGCTATTTACAAAGCGTGGGATGCCTGTGCAACAGGAATTAATCTAGAAAATGCTTGGAAAAAAAAATGGCAACACTATGAAAAAAAATACCCTGCACTTGCAAAAGAATTTCAACGAAGAATTGATGGTAAGCTACCCAATAATTGGTTAGAAAAATCTAAAGAAATTATTGCAGCCGCTGCAAAAAAATCTGAAAAAATTGCAACACGTAAAGCTTCACAAAACAGTTTAAACAATTTTGGTCTTCTTTTACCTGAGCTGTTAGGTGGTTCAGCAGATTTAACAGAATCTAACTTAACCTTTTGGAAAGGATCAACTGTATTAAATAAAGAAAATCCAGCAGGAAATTATATTCATTATGGTGTTCGTGAGTTTGCAATGTCAGCAATGATGAATGGTATTGCACTTCATACCGGATTTATCCCTTATGGCGGTACTTTTCTGGTATTCAGTGACTACGCACGAAATGCCATTCGTTTAAGCGCATTAATGAAACAACGTGTTATTTATGTTTATACCCATGATTCAATTGGTTTGGGTGAAGATGGTCCAACGCATCAACCCATAGAACAACTTAATAGCTTACGAATGATTCCTGGTCTCTCTATATGGAGACCTTGTGATGCAGCGGAAACAGCTGTAGCTTGGCAACAAGCGATAACACATCAAGGACCCACTTGCTTAATCCTCACTCGGCAAGCATTACCCTCGCAAGTCCATTCAGAATCCACCTTAGCTTCAATTAAATACGGCGCTTATATCATTTTTGATTGTCAACAACCACTTGAAGCGATTATCATAGCAACAGGTTCTGAAGTAAGTCTTGCTGTTAATGCAGCACAAACTCTAACGCAACAAGGAAAACGAATTCGTGTGATATCCATGCCGTCCACTGATCGTTTTGCTTTACAGGATGTGGCTTATCAAAATAGGATTTTACCCCCGACAGTCACAAAACGAGTAGCCATCGAAGCTGGTAATACAGCTTTTTGGTATCGCTACATTGGCTGTGAAGGAAAAATAATTGGTATCGATAGATTTGGAGAGTCTGCACCAGGACAAACAGTATTTACTGCGTTAGGTATTACCACCGAACATATTATTAAAACTGTCAATAAGCTACTCAGCTTAAAATAAGGGGAAAACATATGACAACGCGGGTCGCTATCAACGGTTATGGCCGTATTGGACGTAATATTGTTAGAGCATTATTTGAGTCGCCTGAAAAACACAATATAGAGATCATAGCAATCAATGATCTGGGTGATATCAACATCAATGCCTATTTAACGCGTCATGATACTACGCATGGAAAATTTTCCGGAACCGTCATCATCGAAAATGATCATTTAGTCATTAATGGTCACAAAATAAAAATGCTTTCAGAACGTGATCCTGAAAAACTACCCTGGAAAAGCTTAAATATAGACGTCGTACATGAATGCACTGGTTTTTTTACCTCACGCGAAAAAGCCACTAAACATATTAACGCGGGCGCAAAAAAAGTAATTATATCGGCACCTGCTGGTAAAGATGTCGATGCAACGATTGTTTATGGCGTTAATCACACTACCTTAAAAGCAACAGACATCATTATTTCAAATGCGTCTTGCACCACGAATTGCCTAGCGCCATTAGTCAAACCACTGCATGAAAAACTTGGCATCGTTCAAGGATTAATGACAACGATTCATGCCTATACCAACGACCAAGTATTGTTGGATACACACCACAGCGATATGCGTCGAGCCCGTTCCGCCACACAATCAATGATCCCAACTAAAACTGGAGCTGCCTCCGCTGTTGGCTTAGTTCTACCTGAATTAGCCGGCAGACTTGACGGTCTAGCAATACGTGTCCCGACGATTAACGTATCGCTAGTTGATTTAAGTTTTCAAGCAGTGCGCAAAACTACTATAGACGAAGTTAACAAGATTTTAAAAGAAGCTTCTGAAGAAAAAGCACTCAAAGGTTTATTAAATTACAGCGAAGAACCTCTAGTATCGATTGACTTTAATCATAATTCAGCTTCTTCCACCGTAGACGCCACACAAACTCGAGTAATTGGTGATTTTATAAAGGTTTTAGCTTGGTATGATAATGAGTGGGGATTTTCTAACAGAATGTTAGATGTAACCACCGCCTTAATGAATGCCAATTAACTCTATACAAGCAAGGAAATGTTGTCATTTAGCGGTGATGAATCAAAAAGCGCGGTTTTCAACTATCGTAACGGAGCCTAGGAGCGTAAGTGAGTAACGATACACAGAAAATACTATGCTTTAAGTTGATCATCATGTCAAATGACAACATACCCTAGTATAAAGCATGATAATAATATAATGTGTTTTTCATCGGATTTATGGTAAAAAAGCACCTTATAGCGCGTAAACTGCTGGCCAAGATTTAAAAAGGTCAGCTTCTGATAATTTTTTAAGAGATAGAGAAAAATATGGCACGTATTACTGTTGAAGACTGTTTAAGTAAAGTCGAAAACCATTTCGAATTAGTCATTGTAGCCTCTAAGCGAGCAAGACAAATTGCCAAAGGTGGTATGGCACTGGTTGATCCTGAAAACGATAAGCCTACGGTTATAGCACTGAGAGAAATTGCGAGTGGACGACTTAACGAAGGGCAGGAAAAAATTAACTCAGAAAGTGGTACGCAAACCACGAGTCACTAATACACAGGGGGGCTTGCATGGATCTGTTTAGTGAACTCAAACAAGAACTGCAAGTCTACTTAGCTCCAAATCAAATCGAAAGGATTTATCGTGCATATCAATTTGCTGACAAAGCACATGCTGGCCAACAGCGACATAGTGGAGATCCTTATATTACCCATCCACTTGCTGTTGCCAAAATTTTGGCCCACATGCACATGGATCCACAAACCCTTATTGTTGCTCTCCTCCACGACATTATCGAAGACACTGCTATCGATAAAACTGTATTAACCGAAACCTTCGGTTCTGAAATTGCTGAATTAGTCGATGGCATGAGTAAACTCACCCAAATTCAATTTTTAAGTCGTGCTGAAGCACAAGCAGAAAATTTCCGAAAAATGCTGCTTGCCATGGCAAAAGATATACGCATTATCCTTATCAAATTGGCTGATCGATTGCATAATATGCGTACTCTTGCGGTAGTCCCGCCCGAAAAACGACAACGTATCTCCCGGGAAACATTAGACATTTATGCGCCCATTGCCCAACGTTTAGGTATGCATGCCATTCGCATTGAATTAGAAGATCTGTGTTTATTAAATCTACATCCTTGGCGTTACCACATCTTGCAAGCTGCGCTACAAAAAACAAGGCGTAAGCGTAAAGCTTTAATTAACAAAATTGAAACAGAATTAAAAAATTGTCTAGAAAAAAATCATCTACGACCTGCAGCAATTTGGCATAAAAAAAAGCATATTTATCCAATTTATAAAAAAATGCGTGAAAATCACTTAGACTTCGATGAAATTATCGATGTTCCTATTTTTTGCATTATTGTCGATAGCGTTGATACCTGTTATCGGGTACTAGGTGCTGTTCACAATCTTTATAAACCTTTACCTGATCATTTTCATGATTACATTGCTTTACCTAAAGCCAACGCTTACCGTGCATTACATACGACCTTATTTGGCCCTACAACTTCTGTTCACGTTCAAATCCGTACTATTAGCATGGATAATTGTGCAGAACACGGCATCGTTCGTTACTGGCTAGAACAAAATAAAGAAAATGACCTCAGACCACATTTACGTGCACGGGAATGGCTTAAACGTTTACTCGATATACAAAAAACAACACCGAGTTCTTTAGAATTTATTGAAACAGTCAAAATTGATCTTTTCCCAACTGATATTTATATTTTCACCCCCAAAGGTGACATTATTGAGCTTCCCCAAAAAGCAACGCCTATTGATTTTGCTTATGCCATCCATTCGGATGTAGGAAACCAATGCGTAGCAGCTAAGATTGATAGAAAACAAGTCCCTTTAAATACGCCACTTCAAAGTGGAGAAACTGTTGAGATAATTACTAAACCAATGGGTTTACCCGACTTAAATTGGTTAAAATTTGTAGCTACCGGAAGAGCGCGCAGTCATATTCGTCAATTTTTCAAAACAAAACAACATAATGAAGCCGTACAACTAGGGCAACGATTGCTAGATAATTTTTTGATACCATTAGGAAATGACAGCACACAACTATCCTCCAAATATCTTAATAAAACACTGATTAAATTTAATCACGATTCATTAGAAGATTTGTTAGAAGCGATAGGGTTAGGTTATATCCACCCATTTTTAATAGCGAATTCCTTATTAAACTTAAAAACAGATTTAAAAAAAATAAAAAATGACAGCACAAATTCTTTACCTTTGTTTCTTAAAAATACAAGCAATAGCTTAATTACATTTTCAGAATGTTGCCGCCCTATTCCAGGTGATGAAGTAATTGGCTTACTCAACGCAGGCCATGGCATAACAGTTCACTTACAGCGCTGTAAATATGCTGTAAAACTTCTTAATAAAAATAAAAACCGAGCGATTTCCTTACAATGGGAGAAAAACACCGAAAATTTCACGAAAACTAATATCGCGGAAGACCTAAAAAAAACGCCCATCTCCAACGATCTATTTAAAACAGATATTCATATTGAAACAATCGATAGACGTGGTGTGCTTGCCCATCTAACACAACGTATTGCTAGAGCCAAAACAAATATCGACAACGTAAAGGTCGAAAATCCCGACCGAGAACACTGTATTATCCATTTTACCTTATCAGTACAAAACCGAAAACATCTTGCCGATGTTATTCGCGCACTACGAACCTATAAAGACATAGTAAAAATTTCACGTCATCGCTCATTATAATCTGATAAGTAAAACAATTATTAAGTATTACCCCAACTTAAAATTTAAGTTCAAACGCGTCAATGTATACGCTATCACAATAATGCCTATATTGAATGCTGCTTCAATTTTGGATTCAACAACAGTACTGGTCTTTAATATTATTGGAGCACCTTCGTTATAGGTAAATGTGGCTTGAATTATATATTTTCCAGGATTAAGTGCATGAAAATAAATTTTCATAACACAACAATCCCCGGACTCCATTTTTTCTATGCTCATCACTTCGCCTGGCAGTAATTCTTTTTTTATACAACCTAACTCTTCATAGCTATCCATAAAAATATTCCTTATAAAGTATAAATTTAATTAAAAATACTCATAAAAAAAAGATTTTTCAATATTTAGCTGAAGAAAGTAAAGTTAACTTAAATAACAACAAAATAGATTTTAAAATTTACTAAAAAAAATAAATGAATTATGACAGATTAAATGTGGCTATTATAACCTAATGATTTAATGAGAAGCCTTAGACTAGTGTGAAACAATCATTTTCTAAGATCAAGCTTTAGTAAAATCAATGTCTTTATAAAAACAAAATAGTGATTTTTATTTAAATTTTGTAATAATAATAATATATTTCTATAAAATAATGAAAGGATCTTTTTATGGATAAAATAAATATATACAATACACGAAAAAATATCTTAATAAAACAACAAGGGCTCATCGATGCAATCGTTTCTGCAAGAAATAACGCTTTTATTATAGAACATTCTAAAGAAATTAATTTCGATATTTTTAAAGAACAAAGTCAATACTTTAGGGATGAAAACAATAAAGATTCTCTCTTACAGTCCATAGCTGAATTAAATAAAGAAGAATACGAAAAAAATCCAAAAAATTTTGGTACTCAATATTTAAATGCCATAGATGCTACTATTTCCACATCCTTTAAATCAGTGCCTATATTTTTAGAGGATGTCCTAACTATCTTAAAAGACGTAGAAGATTCTCTTGCTAACAATAAAACTATTAAAGAAACCCCAAAAGAAGCTATAGATGAGCTTTGTGCGCAAA
This sequence comes from Rickettsiella sp., assembly GCA_031119195.1. Taxonomy (GTDB): domain Bacteria; phylum Pseudomonadota; class Gammaproteobacteria; order Diplorickettsiales; family Diplorickettsiaceae; genus JAVHYG01. Next base: position 11,244 of record JAVHYG010000049.1, read on the forward strand.
TAAATAATAATATAAAAAAAATAGAAAATCCTTCCATTAATACATTCAAAGATAAACTAGATGAACACATTAAAAT
>JAVHYG010000050.1 GCA_031119195.1 Rickettsiella sp.
ATGACCATCACTGGTTTTCCCTTTTGTTGTGAACATGGTTGTTTAGATATTACGAGTAAATCTATTTTTAAAGTAAGTAATGGTCAAACAAATCTCATTTTTGCTGCTGATGTTAGAACGGCTGATACGGCTTTGTTGAGCCATATTGCAAAGCTTTGTGGTCCAGTGGATTATTTATATGTGGGCATGGAATCAGAAGGTGCGCCACTTTCTTGGATTTATGGTCCATTATTAGATGAACCGATTGAACGTAAATGGGATCAAACTCGTCGCCTCAACGGTTCCAATGCAGATTTAGGCTTAAAACTGGTGCATGAGTTCAAACCCAAAAAAGTTAATATTTATGCATTAGGTCGAGAACCTTGGTTATCACATTTGATGAAAGTAGATTGTGATGAAAACGCCCCTAATCAAAAAGAAATCAATTATTTTTCAGAGCAGTGTAAACGACGAGGTATTGCCGTTGAGACGCTCTTTATATACTCAACTGACTATTTAAACCAAGGAACTACATCATCATTTGCTAAAGTCTGAGGAAACAGTATGAATATAAGACCTATTAGTCCAAAAATTGGTGCTATTATTGATGGCATTGACTTAAAAGTAACTTTAGATGAATCTTTAGCAAAAGAGGTTAGGCAACTATTAATAGATTATCAGGTGATATTTTTTAAAAAACAGTCCGTTTTAACGGCTGAGGAATATATTCAGTTAGTTAGAAAAATTCATCAGCCTATGTGTCACCCTTTTATCTCAACAGAAAAACCCTTAGTGCCAGGAATTTCTCCTTTTCAGCCTTATCCTGAATACCCAGAAATTACAGGGATTTATCACAGTCGTGATAATAAGGGTAATCTAAATGAATGGCATAGTGATCTCAATTGGCTAAAATGTCCTTCTTATGGTTCGGTATTGCGTGCCAAAGAAGTGCCTACAGTTGGTGGAGATACTATTTTTTGCAGCATGACTGCTGCTTATGAGGATCTTCCCCCTGAGTTAAAAACACAATGTGAACATTTAAGAGCCTACCATGATTTTACACCAATTTATCAGCCTATGTTCATAGAAAAACCAGATGAATTAAGGAAAATGCAGGACTATTATCCTGCACAAGCACATCCAGTAATACTAACTCATCCTTTATCCGGCAAAAAATCTATATTTGTCAATCGCGTTTCAACCACTAAAATTTTGCAGATGGCAGAAGAAGAGAGTCGTACGCTGTTACAAATTTTATTTAATACTGCTAATAAACCAGAATATCATGCACGTTATCGTTGGGAAGCCAATGATATTGCTTTATGGGATAATTTAGCGACACAGCATTATGCTGTTTCAGATTATTGGCCGGCAACTCGAAAAATGGAAAGATTATCTTTATCAGGAATTCTGATCTAATTCTTACAAGAAGCTTTAAATAGCAGGAGGCTATTGAATTATGGTAAATAATAAACCACATCTTATATTTGTAGGGTTTCATCCATCCGCGGTAGATGCCATTGATTTTGTTAATTATCGTATCAGTATTATTGTGCATGAGTATGTAGCCGATACCTTAGATGCATCGATTCGTGATCGATTGACAGGTTTAGGTGTACTCAAGGTGCCACATAATATGAATTTAGAAGAATATATTGATGCAATGCCTGAGATTGAAGCATTAGCGGCTACATTAATTGAGCAACATGGTCATCCTAAAGCATTTATTGCCTTATATGAACATGTCACTTTACCCGCTGCTTTGTTGCGAAAAAAGTTTTCAGTGCCAGGTACTTCGGTAGCTACGGCTACGTTATGTCGAGATAAAGTGAAAATGAAACAATGTTTGCAGGGTACGGCTATTCGTTATCCTCAATTTAAAGCAGTTGATAGCAAAACAACACTGGATGAAGTCAAAGAATTTATTCATCCACTAAGAGAAAAACTGGTATTAAAGCCAAGAGCACAAGCTGCGAGCGAAGGTGTTTTTGTTTTTAAAAATCATGCCCAACTAATAACTCATATTATCCAACACGGCTTAGCTGATCGTTACCAACTTGAAGAATTCATTAGCGGTAGGCTGTGTCATTTTGATGGAGTTGTGCGTAATGGTGCACTGATTTTTTTTTGTGCATCAAAATATACTACGACTTGTTATGACTATGTGAATCATAATGTTCCTATGGCATCAATTACCATCGATAATGCACAATTATTTAACCAGGCTAAGTATTTTACAGAGATTATTTTACGCCAGGTGGGTTTACGAGATGGAACTTTTCATTTAGAAGCTTTTCTTGTGCCTCAAGGTGAATGGGTATTTTTAGAGGTTGCTAATCGTTTTGGTGGTGCCGGTGTGGTTCCCCTCATGAAAAAAGTTTATGGAGTCGATTTAGTTAAAGAAACTATTTTGGCTGATATGTTAGAACCCTCTGAAATAACACAGCTCATAACTACCTTAGATTATAATTTCTCTTCAGCATGGCTTTATATCCCAATACCATTAAAACAAGTTTGCCAAGTTACTGCCGTTTTCGGTATTGCTCAACTTCCAAAGGTAAGTATTGTCGCGTCAGATCAAGTAGTGGTTGGACAGTGGTTAAACCAGAGTGTGGGTCCTTTTCCACACGCGGGACGTTTTTTTATTAAAGATGAAACTTACAATAAGGTTAAAGCCCTTTGTAAAAAAATAGTTGACGTGTACCGAGTTTCGGTAACCGCTAAAGATAACATAGAAAAGAGTTTAGTTAACGCTACTACTCGCTCTTGACATGGAAAATAGCAATGACGCAAAAATCATTAATAGATACATTAAAAAATAGATTGAATTCGTTTTCTGACGTAGTGGCACTTCAGGATGATGTGCGTTTATATACTTATAATACCCTGGTCAGGGTGGCGATTAAGCTGACTGCTTTTTTAAAACAATATGGCGCAGATAGTCATTATCCTGTTGCGATTGAATTGCCACGATGTGCAGAGTTAGTGGTGCTTGTTGTTGCCTGTTTATTCGCGAAAATTCCTTTCCTATTAATCAATAGGACATGGCCCACATTAAAAAAAGAAAAACTCATTGCATTAACCAATCCGTTTATAAAAATTAGTTTAGATAAAGGTGACTTTGCTTTTTCTGATACCGATTTATTTTTTTTTATCAGTAAAAATATAAAATTTGAACACAAAGAAAATATAATTCCTTTACTTGGGCAAGAGGATTTCATTGCCTATTTTGCTTGTTCATCAGGGAGTTCGGGGGAAATAAAGTGTGCATTGATCGGTGCGCAAGGATTATTTTTATTAATGCGCAACCAAGGCAATTATTTTGGATTGGTTCCAGGAAATAAAGTTTTACAAGTCGCCAGCCCAGCATTTGACGCGATTATTTCTGAGATATTTGTAACACTTTGGTCAGGTGCGCAGCTTCGGGTTGTATCGGTGGAAGATAACTTAGTAGTTCCAACGTTGTCGATGCTGCTTGCAGTTGAGCCTGTTGATTTAATTATATTAACACCTTCTGTTGCACGAAAGTTAAAACCTGAATTATTGTTTAATGTTAAAACATTAGTATTAGCGGGTGAAATGATTGATCCTGCGTGGATAGAGGGATTTATTGGAAAAATTCGACTGATTAATGCTTTTGGTCTCTGTGAAGCGACTGTTTGTAGTCATATGTATGAAATTAACGATAGTGCAATGGCAACTTGTATTGGCATACCATTATCTCCGATTGAAACTCGTGTGGTGGATGAGTGTGGAAAAACGGTGCCTAAGGGAGATTGTGGTGAGTTATGGTTGTACGGTGATCTGGTAGGCTATGGTTATTTAGAAAAAAATCAGCAGGAAGATACTTTTTTTTATGATAGTCAACGCCAGATGAGAGGATTTAAAACTAATGATATTGTTAAAGTTGATGCGCATAATCGATTTTTTTATTTAGGACGTCGTGATCAGCACATAAAACTACGTGGGCAAAAGGTCAATTTAAATGAAGTAAAGTTAACAGCTTTGCTATGTAAAGGTGTTGAGAATGCTCATGTTTTTCTATTAGAAAATAAGAATAAGCTTGTACTTGTCTATCAAGGAGAAAGTAATGAATTAGAAATGAGAAAACAATTAGCTAGTTATTTGCCGAAAGTAGCTATACCTGAACTCATTATTAACTGTCATTTACCATTGAATGACAATGGTAAATTGGATTTATTGGGTTTAAAAAAAATAATTGCAGAGCATAGACGAGTTGAATTCCATACGTTGGTTAAACAAAATACGGGCCGAAAAATTTGGGAAACGATACTAGAGCATAATGATTTTTCGGCTAATGATAATTTTTTTGATATTGGTGGTGATTCTTTAAAAATTGTAGAATTAATGAGTGGTTTTTATGAAATATCGGGAAAAACCTTGGATTTATCAGTATTTCTTAATGAGCCTACGTTAGGGCATTTCAATCGCTTACTTACCGCTGAAACGAAAATTTTAGATCCCTTCAAGTTATTGCATCAACAGTGCGATAAAATAAGGCAATGGCATACGCGAAAACCTTATGTTAAAAACAAAGCTGTCAAAACCGTATTGATGACAGGTGCTAGTGGTCGAGTAGGTGCAGCAATTCTGTACCATTTTCTCATACATACGGATTTAAAGCTTATTTGTTTGGGCCGTGGTTCTGTACAGCGAATTTTTAAACAGATGTTCCTTCGTTGTCCACGTTTAAAAGTAGACGATCGCTTGTGTTGGATTATTTGTGATCTCAGCGATAGTACCGCGTTGAAGCATCAACTCAATACACACTTGATCCATGAGAAGATTGATGCAGTGATACATTGTGCTGCTCAAGTTAACCATTTATACGATTTATCGAGTCTTTATAAACCTAATGTGACAGCGACTTATCATTTGCTTGAATGGGTTCATTCGAAAGCTGTTCACAAATTTATTTACATCAGCAGTACTGCGGCAATATCTCCTCTATTGAATAAGGGTGGGGGTTATACTGGCTATGATTTAAGTAAAGGAGCAAGTGAAGAATTGCTAAACTGTGCTGCACTAAAGGGTTTAAATACGTGTATTCTTAAACTGCCTTTAGTTTATGATTTAAAGTATGATTCGCTACAAATACTAAAAAAAGACCATTTTATTTGCAGATTATTACAATGTATTGAGATGCAGTTAATGCCCGATTTATCGGATCGTCTCGCGATACTTGCTGCTGAAGATTGTGCTAAGGTAGTGTCGGCATTGACGTTAACCACACAACCTTTACCGAACGAATTGATATTGGCAGACGAAGGTATATCTTGGCAAGAATGCTTAAAAGCATTGTGTCATTGCCAACTCCTCAAAACGCCTTATGCACATTGGCGTGAACAACTATTGCAAATAACGTCTGAAGAAATGCCATTAACTGCTTTTTTACCGCTTTACCAAGCAAATGCGCCGTTTCATCATATAATGTTTCCTACTTCATTCTCCTCAAAAGAGAATGAAACTAAATTAGAATCGTTTTTAAATTCATTGGGAATGTGTACATTGAGCTCTAAAGAAGTATTGAGCCGACTTTCTGCTCTCTTACTTCCATTAAATGGATAACATTGAAACATGGAAGAAATTTTACAAGTCGCTAAGAATATCGATATATGGTATGAAGCGAGCCAAATAAAACCTGAAGTTTACGTAAAAGAAAAAGCAATTCAAGCCTTTCATCTACAGCAAATGCACCTAAATGCTTCGCATAGTGAAACAATGGCATCCGTTTTTGAAGCTTGGGAGGAACAACCGATACGTTTCTTTTTCTTTGTTATTGATAGTCAGATTTATTGTGGTCGTAAACTACTTTCTGACATAGTAACTTCCCACGGATCACCTGGCTTTTTTTGTTCATTAGTAAAGATAGAAATGTTATTAGGTGAATTGATCCGCTCACAAATATCTCAGGAGGGAGTTGAATTATTTTATAAACCGCTGTCTTTTACAAAACGTTACCAGGTATTTAAACTATTGAAAAACCATCGTGATATTGATATTTACCATCCTTTTGTCCATTTGTCTAAAGTAGAGCGATTGGAGATTAATACGCCAGAACAAGGTTGGTTTATTACTCAAGAGAGAGCACATTTGCTCAGTTTGGGTGAACGCTATTTACGTCAAATTAGCGCAGATTTAGTCAAATCAGGTGAGAATAAACAACCTACAGTTTACGATCCGGCCTGTTCAACCGGTGAATTTTTAAGTGTTATCAAACAAGCTGTTCCTGAAGCTATTGTTATTGGTCAAGATATCAGTCCACAAATGTGTGAATGGGCCGCACCTAAACTAGATCAAGTTATTTGTGGTAATTCAATGAATCCAGGTGTTGCAACAGCTTCCTGTGACTATATATTTTTTCGTTTTTTAAATGCGGAGGTTGTGTCAACGCAATTAGCCAAGCAATTATTTAAAAAAATCATTTGCTGTTTAAAGCCAAATGGTCAAACGATTTTATTTGGTCATACGCCTGTTTTACTTGCCTTATCGTTCATGGAAAGTTTGGGATTTCAAGTGAAATCCTGCAATTACTATGTTGAAGGCGAAGCAGCTATAGTACAGTATTATGTTATTACACCGAAAGAACAACAAAAGAGAGATAGTGTATGTTAATGACACAATCTGGTAAGCCTGTACCTGCGGCAGCGATTGGAGGAATGAAATGGACATCGAATCTTTATGGTGTTGTGAATATAAAAAAGTCAATCAAAACGTTAGATAAAGCGTTACAGCAAGGTTTTTTTCATATTGATACTGCCGATTGCTATTTAGGTTCAAATGGAAATTTAGATAGTGAAACTTTTATTGGAGCAGTGCTAAATAAAAAATTTTTAGATACCACAATGGCTAGAGAAGAGATTTTTATTTCCAGTAAATGCGGCATTAAACTTAATTCGACACAAGCTTGGCATAGAGAAATAGATATTAGTCCACAATATATTACGACAGCGTGTGAAGCTAGCCTTGCTCGGCTACAAACATCGTATCTCGATTTGTTTTATTTACATCGTATCAGCGAAGCAAACAATACGATTGAGGAAAGTATGCAAGCCATGTCGGTTTTGTTGCTTGGTGGAAAGATCCGCTATGTGGGTTTATCTGAGGCTAATGTAAATGTCATTTTACGTGCCGATTGTGAATTACGGCATTTAACTTCAGGAAAGCATGGTATTAGCGCTATTCAAACAGAATATAATTTTTTACATCGGGCTCCAGAAAAGGATGGTGTATTTCGCTTGTGCCAAGAACAAAATATGAGTTTCTTTGCTTATAGTCCTTTATGTCGAGGTTTAGCAACAGATACGACAATGATATTTTCTGAGAATGATTGTCGAAAGGGATTAGAACGTTTTCAAGGTGAACATTTAGCACATAATCAAATGGTAATGGAAAATGTACGTAAACTAGCGCAATACAATGGCTATTCGTTAGCGCAGTTAGCAATTGCTTGGCTTATCACGCAAACCAAAAGCTTTAATATTTTGGCTTATCCTGTTTTTGGTACAGCAGATCCGGAGCACTTAATTGAAAATATTGTAGCCTTGACGATGAAACTGGATATTAATTTGTTATCTGACATAAATGAGCTTTTACCAATAGGGGTGGGAAAAGGTCTACGCTATCCTAAATTAGATATGCAAGAATTCAAGTTAACTTATTAATTTTATTTGATAATAAAAAAGGGGATAACAGTTAATTCAATCACTGCTAAATAATAAAACTATTATCATGAATAAGCTTTTATGGAAAAAACCGCCTTCGAAATTATGCATTTCTCGTTCAGAAATACATGTTTGGAAGGAGTGTTTAAGCACTGGCTTCAAAAAAAATAAAGGCCGATTAACTATTCTTTCGGAAGAAGAGAACAAACGCTTAAGGTTATTTAAATTTGAAAAAGACTGTTTTCGTTACACCATGACTCATGGTATGAAACGATTGGTACTTGCAAGGTATTTAAATGAGTTACCAGAGAAATTAAGCTTTACCCTGAGCGAACAAGGGAAGCCAGCTATTTCTGAACAACAGAACAGGCTTAACATACAATTTAATATTTCGCATTCACACCAACTCATTTTAATGGCATTAACATTAGAAGACCCTATTGGTATTGATTTGGAGTACCATGCTGACAGTATCGATGTAGAAAATTTAAGTGAAATTATTTTTTCACCTTCAGAGAAATGTTTTTTCTCCAGGTTAGCAACCCAGCAAGAGAGAAAGAAGGCTTTTTTCCGTTGTTGGACTAGAAAAGAAGCCTACTTAAAAGCAGAGGGAATAGGTCTAATGAATTTTTCTAGCAATATATCAGTTGATATGAATGAGAAACCCGCTGATGATTGGTTAGAAACTTTGACAATGAATAAGAAAAAGAGTTTACCCTGGCGACTATTTCCTTTAAATGTTAATAAACTTTATACCGCTTCTATTGTTAGTTCCACTTATCAGAAACATTTGATAGGCTATATTGACCCTTATGGAAGGTGGTAATTCACTGTTGAGGTCAAGGAAGTGGGGGTATTTTTGGGGGTATGCTCAAATTATAGTTTTTCCAATAAATTTTAAAAAATGCCCCTAGCATCTAATTAGATCTGCAAGAAAAATAAAATATATATAATACATCCGCGAGCTATGATGTAGCGATTGTAATAAATTTTATAGAAATTCATAAGGTTAGATCGGTTTACATTGGCATGTACTAAAATTGCCAGTTAGTTAACTAGTTTCAAATTACACCGTTATAAACGCGAATCTTATCTAAGGAGTAAATCAAGAGGCAGAAATAGCAGAAATAGAAGGCTTATTGGTATAATGTATATAAGCCGCGATAGAGGAAAGGATATTGACGAGTCCATTAATAGGATGACGGTGTCAGGAATGCTCCATCTGGAAGCTATTTTTTAATTGATTAAAAACACTTTCGATGAGGACACGTTTTTTAAGCAAAACTTTATCGATAAGAGAAATAAGCTTATTTTTCATGGTATTTTTAATACCTGTCATAAGCTGTATACCTTGATTTAAAAGTTATTCAGTTGATTTTTTGAAATATAGCCTTTATCTCCTACTAATTTTCCTTTAAAAAATTGAAGCATTTTTAATAAGGGTTTTCTGTCATCAACGTTTCCAGGGGTAATGTGGCAAGAAAGAAACTGTCCTTGTGTATCGCAGATCAGATGGAGTTTAAAGCCTAAAAACCAGCCTTTGGTGCTTTTTCCTAAGCCCGCCAATCCCAAAAATACTTTATGCGATGAAATCCGTTTTCGGTAGCAGACGGCGATAGAGGTTGAATCGACAAACCCTATCTCTTCAAACTGTTTTTTAAAGTGATTAATATAGGCTGTTAATGGCATTAGCACAGACTTTATCAGTGCAACAAACTGTTTATAGCTGACCAAGTTAGGAAATTCTGCCCGTAGTTGCTTAACCACATACTGAGTATAATAAGCCTTAAAATTTCGATAATGCGAGTAATGAAAATAAATCAATAAGCTAATTATTTCGCTAGTTGTTAAGTGGGATTGTCTATCGCGTTGCTTATCTCCTATCGCAAGGAGATTTTTTTTATAGATCGGTATAAATTCTTTCATAAAATAATCGACAGCGCAGTAAAGCTCAAGTAAATTTACCGTCCAAGGCCACCTTGTTTTGTTATCTTTTTTGAAAATCCAATTTCATCACAAGGGCGGCCTTCGACTATCTATAGATTTTAACTCTTAAACAAGACTCGCGTTTATAAGTGTCCGTTGTGTTCATTCCGATAATAGCTATAAATATGTTGATAAACATCTTCCGAATATTTTTTAACTTCATCGTTAGAAAAAGCAGCTTTTGGTAGCCATTGTAAACGATCTAAGATCAATGTTTTAATTTGTGATTTTACTTGAATTTTTTCACGCCAGCGTTCGACTTTGAGTTTTTCTTGCTTAAGGGTAGAAAGTATATTTATAGCTATTTTTTTTACTTCTGCTTCTTCTGTTTTGGTTAGTTTAGGTTTTTTCAATAGATCGAATATGACAAGCGTTTCTTCGTCTAATCCTTCTGCAATGACCTTTGCTTCGACTTTTGATAAATTCTGCATAAGTGCTTGTAGAGCATCAAATGCTTTTTGCACAGATAATAGCTCCTTTCCTTGATTATATTCATCAATAATTTTTTTGTAATTATCATAAAATTTCAAACGTAGAGGATTTTTTTGTACCATTTTTTCTATATTCTTTCCCATGACAGTTTTTAAGTCAAATACGAAGGTGTTTTTTTTAGTTGTTTTCTTAAAGGCTTGTTTTAATTTTTTAAAATCAAGCTTACTCAAATCAACATAAGCATTATCATTAGCTAAGCTTGGTTTTAGCGTAATGCTCATATCAACTTCTTTTTGCAGGCGTTGAATTACTTCGTTAATATCCGCTGGTTGTTTTCTCTGCTTTAAGCTATCGTAAATCTTTTGAATAGCCGTGTAGCGATCCATAAACAATGTTATTATTTTTTCCGGGTAAAGCGCTTTGTATTTTCTAATCATTTCGCGTGCGCTACAATCAAATGTGTCACGTGTTTTTTGATTTAAACAAATGCAATTGATAGCATTGTCTATTAATGATAATCGCTGTATTCCGTGTGAGCGAATGAGTAGATCAATATCAAATGCTAGATCCTGTAGAAATAGGCAAATAGTATTAATGATGTGTTTAAGTTCTTCTACGAGATCTTGTGGATTTTTAATGGGTAATCTTAATACATCAATCGATTCTTCAGCTATTTTGAATTGTTTAGTCGGGTCAGCTTCACCATAAACTGCATAAGCCTCTTCTAGTTTTTTATAGACATTGCCGTAATCGACAATCAAGCCATTTTCTTTTTCAGCATCATAAACTCGATTAGCGCGTGCAATCGTTTGCATTAATGTATGGCCCTTCAATGGTTTATCAAGATAAACTGTCGATACACAAGGTACATCGAAACCAGTAATCCACATTGCACACACGATGGCTAATCTAAATGGGTGATTTGGGTCTTTAAATTCTTTTTCTAGGTTCCTGTCAACCATTTTATTACGGTGTTTCTCAATATCTAGACTCAATTTTTTAAATTTTTTAATTTCGTTTTGTTCAGGGCTGACGACAACACAGACTTCTGTTTCTTGCACACGTTTTAAATGTCGTTGAAGTTCTAATTCTTCTTGTTGATCGGTAACCGCTTGGATTCGCTGTTTAAGTTCTGCTATATATTCAGGCCAATACTGCATAATGAGATTATAC